>JAEOTV010000140.1 GCA_016839635.1 Promethearchaeota archaeon
ACGGAGGGGATGGAAAACGTCCTACCCGGTTCTCGAGGCTTGAAATACGTTCCTCAATTTTATCTAACCGTTCTTCAATTGATTTTATCCTCTTTAATATATTTGGATCTTCTATTGTCATTTTTTCTTCAATTTTTAATAAATTTTGAATGATATACCAATTTCTAACATTAATTTCCTTATTTTTAAAATTTTACTTATTACTAGTTTTATATAAACTAAATTTAGTAGTATTTGTATTTTATAATATTTTTAGTACAAGTCCAGAAAAAAAGTATATATTTATATATCTAGACTAACACCTTATTATTATGGAGAGCTGGAATATATCAAAAAAACTAAAGAGTGAGTTATTAAAAAAATCTAGCAATATTGAAGACAATAGTCGGAGGATTTTATTCATTCTTAGAAATTTGGGTCCACAAAGATTTACTAATTTAGTGAAATATTCAAATTTAAGTAGGTCTACAGTTTCCAAATATCTTTCACTTCACACAAAAAATGAAAATATTGAACAAAGGTTAATTATAGATAAAAAAACTAATAAACAGTACAGAAGTTATGTGATAACCGATAAAGGAATAGAAAAATTAGGAGAGCAACCTTTAAAATTAAAGGATGAGTCATTTATTCTTAACGAATTAAAAGATAATGTCAGAAAACTCGAAGATTTAATAGATTTTTACAAGGAAATAAATGTTGAAGATGTATTTATAATACATATTGTAAGGATCATCTCCAAAATAGGAGACAACTTTTTTGAATTACAACAAGATAGAGATCTATATTTATCTCTATTTTATATTTTCCATAACTCAATTCTGGGCCAAGGTGCATTTGCCAGAAATTATTGGCGTTTTGATGAATTAAGTTCTCAAAAATTCGGAGGGTATAAATTAAACTTAGATCAATTTTGTGAGCTTTATCAGGTTTCAAGAGAAGCAATTAATTACTTAGCTCGGTTTAAATTAATCAAAAATGATTTTGGTTTTTATCTAATTAAACGTGAAAATAGTGATTTCTTCTTTCATGAAGAGGATTTATTAGGGACTACCGCACTCAGACTTATTAAAGATAAATTAATAGATGAAATAATCAATCTTCAAGAGGGTATTTATGATACAATTTATGATCTTGACATTATGGCGGAAGAAATAACTTCTCAATTAAAAGAAATGGGTTTAATATGGGATGCCATACAAGAACAATTCCAATTATTAGTTTTGAACCTGATACTCAAGAATGCAATTGACATGGGATTCTTGGATATAGAAAGAGAAAAATTATTAGAGGGAGTGTCACAATCTAAAAAATTACTTTTATCAGAAGAAGGAAATAAGCTACAAGAAGCTATTTTAAATGGTACAAAATTGGAGATAAACTCAAATATTCTTACTTTAGTTGTTAAGTGAAGTAAAATCTAGTACAATAGAAAAACTTCTTTTTTGAATTTTAGTTAAGAGTTAGCTCATCTAAAACAAAGACCACCACCTGAAAAAATAGGGGTTTTAATATAAATAAGAAAGAAATATTATTGCACAAAATCATTAGGAAAAAATCCCTTAACATTTGAACTATGCTTGAAATTCAATTATTTTTGTTTATCTTCTTTATAACTGTTATTTTTTACATTAGTTTCAGAAATTTCGGACCTACAAGAGAATTCGAGATAAATAAATTCCTTAAATTAAAACTTGAGGCTGGAAAAACAATCATTTATGTAAAAGGACGCAGATTTCAGCAATGTATGTACTTATTACTTAATATTCCCGTTGATCGAATTGAAGATTATGATGAAATTGAATCTATTGATGAAGCTGCGGAAACATTAAATAGATCTATGGAAGGAAATCATCATCGTCCCTTAAGAAGAATATCTCCTGAAGAAGAATTTCAAGGCCATTGCTCAAATATTCAAGCATGGGCGGAAAATGGCTATGATACAAGAATTTTACATCGAAATCTTGCTTTTCCGTTATTAAAGAGACTAAGTGAAGTAGGTGATCCTATAGCTAGAAAAGTCTTTTCCGAGGAGATTGCTATAAGACTTGCTAGTAAACATCCAACTGTCACACAATATTTAACTCAAAATGGGTATTTGAAATATTTAAATCCCGATGAGTTTGAGAGTATTCTTGATGACATAAATCCGACTGTTTTAAATGATCTAAGTAATGAATTTAAATATTTTTTTCAACAAGATCACAATATTGATATAATAGGTCAAATTAATTATTTAATTAATCGACTAATTGGGAATTTTGGAATTGAACACATTCCTTTACTCACCGCTAAGATCCTAAAAAGTATTCCAGACAACTTTAGAGATATTTTCGTTAAAAATGTATATAATCTTTTAAAATCAAGAAATAAATTTCCATTGATTCAATATCTCAATAAGCATCTTGAATATTTTAAAGACTTTGAATTTGAACATAACTTCATAAAATATAATGATAGGATAATAGGAACCTTTAGAAATGAAGAGATTTATCTTAATAATCATAATATTCAGGAAATAACAGATGTAGATGTACTTAATGATAAATTAAAAGATGTAAGAGAGTTGGATTTAAGTAATAATCAAATATCTGATCTGAAAGGAATTGAAAAATATTCAAATATTCGCATTCTAAAACTCAACAATAATAAAATAAAGAAAATTGAAGGAGTTGTTAGTCTTGAGAGTTTAGAAAAGTTATTTTTAAGAAATAATCAGATAGTAGAAATAAAAAATTTAAAAAGGTTTAGTAATCTGAAGCATCTTGATTTATCCGACAATCTAACGATAACTGAAATACCTGAAGTTTTAAATGAATTACCGAATTTAGATACTATTAAATTATGGAACTGCCGTATTAACAAGTTTTCTAAGTCAACGGAAAAGATTTTTTGGATGAATCAAAACTACAGATATTTCACAGGGTACAATGAAAATGATAAACAATATTATGAGAGAGCCTACAGAAGGGTAGCTTCATCTGATAATAAACTATACAAACATTTTGTGGAATGGGTATTAAAAATGAGATCTCTTATGAAAAAATATAAAATTTCATACCAAGATATCTATAATTTTAATGAAGAAACCTCAAAAAATGCAATATGGTCAGGAAGAGTAACCAATGATTTTAAAAAATGGCTAGATAACAATAGATATCAAAGAAAAATTACATCTTTCTTTTAATATATATTTAATTTCATGTATTTTTAATTTTCTTTTGACCTAAATATCCCGAACCGTGTGGGAAACCAAATATACCTGGTTTTACCATCGGAGTGTGAAATTCTCCCTTTGCCCAAGGAGGAGGGAATTTTTGAAATATAGTAGAAGCAACCAATGCGAATATATAAAACGTAATAAATATAGTATAATTATTCCAAATAGTAAGAAATCCTAAGCTAATCGCTACATTAGGGATATGACAAACTATAGTTTTGATAATAATTGACCTGGGTGTATCATGTTCAGGGCTAACGTAAATATCCCAGAAATAATCCTGAATAAAATATTGCCATATACCCATAGAGATGAAACTGAGCAAATAAAGAGCCCAAGCTGGTATATTTGTTAAACTCCAAAGATGATAAAATGAAAGAAGGAGGCCTCCCGTACTAAAACCCCATAGAACACCAAATACAATCTCAGTAACCAAATAATATTCACGATCAAAAGTAAGTGTCATGCTGGACCATAGAACCCAGTATGCGATAAAAATATAGATAAAGCAGAATAAGCAATAATATATCCAATATGGATTTGTAATTTGATCTTTGGTGAATATAGGTTGATTAATTATCTGTTGTAGTGTACCAGAGGTAGCTATAACTATATTGCAGAAGGAAAAATAGATTAATGCACGAGTCCAAGCAGCACCAGGTTTCCAGATATCGATAGGAAGACCTTTATATTTTGTTATATAAACCACAATCATAGCAACGCCGAATAAGACGACAGATAGGATGTAGCAAACTGTAAAAAGAAAAAGTGACATTATTGGTATACGCCTTTCTTGAAAAATCTATTTTTAATTTATCTAAGAAAAATCCAGCATCTTCTCAATTGGGTTTATCGCACGCTTTGCAATTTCAGGAGGCACTTTAACTTCAAAAGCTTTATCATCCAAATGTTCTAATACATACTTAATAAGCTCTAGTGAATTCTTCTTCATATTGGAGCACACGAGCCTCTCTTTCGCCAAGTAAAAATTCTTGTCTGGAAAATCCTGAGCCAAACGTTCCAAAAATCCAACTTCTGTCCCTATTATGTATTCATTTACCTCAGGAGAACTCTCCTTAGCATAATTATACATGTGAGAAGTAGAACCTACATAATCTGCTAATTCTCTTACTATTCTAATACACTCAGGATGAACGAGAAGTTTTGCTTTAGGATATTTTTCTTTTACTGTTTTTATATCATCTACAGTAATTTGTGAATGAACATAACAATGTCCTTTATCCGGCATTTTTATAGTCTCAATATTTGAGATTTGTTCAGCGTAATCTGCTAGATTAGAATCTGGTCCAAATAATACAGCTTCTACATTAAATTCTTGACTAATATTTTTAACAATTTTAACTGCATTTGCTGATGTACAACATATATCGGACTCGGCTTTTACTGCTGCAGTTGAGTTAACGTATACTACTGCGGGAATTCCAGGGTATTTTTTTTTAAATTCTTTTACCATCTCAGGAGTAAGAAATGCGGCCATTGGACAGCAGGCCTCGTAATTGGGAATTAAAACATGCTTATCTTGATTTATGATTGAAGCAGTTTCTGCCATAAAATCTACTCCTGCAAATATTATATATTCTGTATTTGCCTCTTCTTTTGCTGTACGAGATAATCCAAGAGAATCGCCAAGAAAATCAGCGATTTCTTGTATTTCTATTGGTTGATAATAATGAGCTAGAATTACTACATCATTATTTTTCTTTAAGGTTAATATTTCTTCTTGTAAATGTTTTGTGTTCATATTAACATTCGATAATTTTACAACTTCTAATATGAATAAAAGTTTAAGATAAAATAAGTTCTCTTGTAATAAAAAATAAAATTAAAGAGAAAAAAAAAGAAATTAAAAAAATTAGTTAGTTATATATTAAAGATTTCTCTAAATTTGTTATGATCGACTATATTTGCTGCTAAAATATTAGCCATTGAGCTAATACCTGTTTCATGACCTTGTTTGTTAAAACCAGCGCAGAAATCACCACAGACATAAACATTTTTAAATTTATGGATGATCATTAACTCAAATGCTAAAAGAAAGACTTTTACATTTGTAATTACTCCAAAAACTCCAATTTTAACTTCTTTATGAGAGCTTCCTGCATTTTTAATAATTGTTTCTAGTACAGATTCGAGATCTGTTTCGTCGAAAGAACTAAGACTATTCGAA
>JAEOTV010000141.1 GCA_016839635.1 Promethearchaeota archaeon
TTTCCTCTATATAAAAGATCACAATATTTAAATATAAATCTTTCCCAATTATATAGTGATAAGTAGCCCTCCCATATTAACCATGCTATTGGGATGGCTCATATCAAAAATTTGATCTCAAAAAAAAAGAGTCTGAAAAAAAATGAAAAGATCTACATTACTTAAAATATCAATACCCTTAGTGATATCATTTGTCTTTCTGGGTTGTGTATTCGGTGTGAATGCAATGAGTCAACGGGCAACCGTGAAATATAGACCATTGAGTCATTATTTGAAAAATAACCCTAGTGTTTTCTACTGGTGGTATGGTCCATATCCTAACTACGAATATAGATTAGATTTAGCAAACTTTTTACCATTTGGAGAAGGTACTCCTCCTCCAAGAGGCACTTACGATGGATATATAGAAGAAGAAGAAATGCCAGATGGCAGAGCAGAAATTACTGTATATTTAACTCTTCATGACGCACCCTTTTGGTTAAGGAGTTCATCAGAACCAGATAAATTAGTTATGGAAGGAATGGTAGATTGGTATTTTGAAGTGGAAAGATTTATCATCGAAAAACCTGGTGCTGAAATACCCTTTATATTGGATATACCATATCCAGATGATTATCTACTTATAGCTGGATCTGGTACGGGGTATGGAATATTTACAGAATTTGCTGAAGATTTTGGTTTTACTCCAGGAGTAGAAGGTATGTTTTACCTATTCCAATACGGAGAGGGCTTCTATTGGCCATATGAAATGCTTGATGTTTATGAACTATAGATTTTGGACTAAGGGAGATGTTTCAGGGAGGAATAAATTCTAAATTTAAATGTAGAAAAAGGAGGAAAAAGGTTAGATAATGGCTTCTCGAATGACCACACCTAAACCAACATTCCTCCATTCTATATATCTTTTTTTTTTTATTTAAACTTAGTTAACAAGATAATACTATTACCTCGATTTTATGACAAATTCTTCTTTGAGGAAAGGCTCTAGTTTGTTATTACAAGCTATAAATGGAAATTTTACATTTATTGATAATTCATAATCAATTTCAGTCCCATCTATAGAAAAGATTTTACCGCCTGCTTCTTTTAAAATTAATAATCCAGCTGCTACATCTACTAGTCTATTGCTCGGTCTCAAATTGATAAAAACTTCCATACTTCCCCTTGCTATTTGACATAAAGTTAATGCGCTACTTCCTAATATTCTTATTTTATAAAATTTTCTTATTAGTGGACTCAATTCTTGTAAATTCTTCATTAAATTTTTCATTGGAAGATTAAGTTCAAAGAAGCATTTATTTGTAAGAACCAAATCAGACACATGAATTTGCGAATCATTGAGATAAGCTCCCTTTCCTTTTTCTGCCCAATATATATCTTTTGTATTCAGATTAAGCACTACTGCTTTAGTGATGTCTTTTATTCGGTTTCCAACAGCATAAGCCATAGAGACAGAACAATAGGGTATACCTCTAGCGGCGTTATTAGAACCATCTAATGGGTCCACAATTAATACAATCTGATTCTTCTTAGCTTTATCTATATCACCTATATATTTTTCTCCCAATTCTTCGCTTATTAATAATAAATTAGCATTAGCTTTTTCTAAAGAATCTATAATTACTGTTTCCGCAATTAAGTCAATTTCCATTGATATATCCCCACCAGCACCTCTCTTAGTTTTTTTAGCAGCATCTTTTGTGCCTAAAAGAGGATTTACTGCTTCAAATACTTTAAATGCAATCTGCTTTAAGAATTTAATATCAAATTCCATAAAAATCAGAGTAAGCTATAATTATAAGAAGAAATCTAAAAAAGTAATTAATTTTTATGGAGATTTTTTATGTGTTAATTCAAGGTTTATAATTTCGTTTAATTTATCTAGTTGTGTTGTTTCCATTAGAATAAGAGCTTTTTCGAAGATCAATTTAGGTCCTATTTTCAAATCTTTCTTTAAATAAATTTTATCGATTTTATTTGAAGTTAGCCAATCTGAGATTAAAATTCCTTTTCTCTTTTCTTCATTAATAAATTTGTTAGTAATTATATTATAATTTAATAACGTTTTTTCCATTTCACCTTCTTCAATTTCAAATGTAGCAAAAAAGAGAGATTCTCCAAAATGATCAGAAATTTTTGAATTTAGACCATTATTATCTCTCAACGGGACAGCCATTTTAGTTATAGGTTTCTCTTGAGTTTGAGTTAAAATTATTACTTTGAAAATTTGAGGAAAATTTTCTTTTATTTTAATAATTATATGATTCTTTAAGGTTTGAATTTGAGCTAATGAAAGATCTTTGTTTAAATCAATAATCACTTCTAAAAATACATACTTTCCATAAGATCTAATCTCTAAACTCTCTATTTTTTTAATTTTTGGAAAGGTTTCTATTAACTTGTTCACTTCAGTCCTTTTATCAAAATCTATTACTGCATCTAGCAAGGTCTTCGTTGAGTTTATAAAAATATCATATCCTCCTTTAATTATAAAAAAAGCAATGAATAAACCAATTATTGAATCTAAAAGATAGAGATTAAAACTGATACCGATAAATCCCACTAAAACTGATAATGAAATAAAATTATCATATAATTTTTCGCTTGCTTCAGATTCAATGATTGGAGAATTCATTTTCTTACTTATTTTCTTTAAATATAAAGTTAACAATAAAGAAATTAATAAAGAAATAACTAAAAAGATAAAAACCGAGTTGGATATATTAATAATTTTAGAACTGCCTGAAATAAAATCTAAAATATCTTTAATAGATTGCGAAAAAATACTATAGGCAGTATAAAAAATAAGAAATGAAATAATCAAGCTGACAATATTTTCAATTTTATAATAACCATAAGGAAATTTTTCATTTGGTTTTTTTCTAGAATATATAATTCCTATTAGGGCAGCAAATACCATTACTATATCCGTAAGGTTATCAAAAGCATCTGCTTGAAGTGCTAGACTATTTGTTATTATTGAAAAGATTAATTTTAGAATGAATAAAGAAACGTTTATAGTTAACAATAGAAAGTTTAAAAATACTGGACGTTGATAATACTTCAGATTTTCACTAGAATCTGTCATTTTAGAATTATGTGTTTTTCAATAATCCATTTATCTACTATGAACTTTTGTGGTTTATCTTTCTCTTTCATATCGTATTCACTATGTATTGTACTTTTAGGTATCCAGAATTCCTCTCCGGAATCTAAAGTTATTAATAAAGCCTTTGGACTTTCTACTTTAATTTTAGCCTCAATTTCAATAGGATCTCTCGAGGCACTAAATTCTGTAGTTTCTACTATATGCAAACCATCTCTAGCTGTTATATGTTCTGAAAAAACTCCATATTCACCTTCTTCATCTAGTTCTTCTTTTTCTATTGTTTTGGCTTCAAAAGTGCCACTCGTAGCATGCTCAATTTTTTCCTTTAAGATATGATCTAACAGTAATGTTAAAAAATTTATATTTGGAAATCGAAGTTTCTTTTTATATTCTCCTATTTTCACGCGTAAAACTTGACGAGATTCATCTTCCCATCCCACGTAAATCTCTGTTTTACGTTCTTTGAAAACATGATAGCCTCTCCAATTAGCACTTCGTCTATTAAGGACCTCTAAAATACATATAATTTCTTCAATTGATAGCCTTACTGTCTTACCCTCCCCTTCAGACGGCTTTTCCCACGCTCCATCATCTTTACGATTTATACAACTTAAGAAAATATAAGGAACTTGTTGTGAAGGACTTGTCAATCTGATACTCGTCTTTTGCCCATAAAAGGTTTTTATATGAAAATCTGCCAATATTATACACCGATGAGTTATTTTGGTGAACAGTCTTTTATTTAACTAAGAAGATTATATTAATTTATTGATTTAAATCTGAGTAATTAAACTTCTAATTTTTTTAAAAAATAGTAAATAGGTAAAAGTTTTATTAAGTTTGATTTTATATAACCGTAAATCAATTATTTTTCTAGTGAATGAATATGGAAAAGAAAAATGATAAATCCAATGAACAAATTGAGAAGAGAGTTATTGTAAATAGTTCTGGTGATTTGCAGGAATATGATGAACATATTAGTGCGATGGGATCTTCAAAAATTTCTGGCGGAAAGACACCTAAGTCTTTACGAGTATCAGGTTCAGGCAAAATCAATGGAGATTTAGAATGTAATGGTCTTACTTCTTCAGGTTCTTTAACAGGTTCGGGTAATTTAACTTCTCATGGCGATATAAGTAGTTCTGGCTCATTCAATATAGCAGGATTTCTTTATGGAGCTGAAAGCGCAGATTTTTCAGGTTCAGCTCAAATAGGAAACCTTGTTACTATTCAAGGTACTTTATTTGCTTCAGGTTCCTTTGAAGCAGGTCATTTTGTAAGAGGAGAACAGGGAATAAAACTTTCTGGATCATCTGAAATAAATGGAAACCTTTCTTCTGAGAAGAGTGTTAGGATTGATGGCTCAACTAATATTGCAGGAAATGTAATAGGAGAAGATGTGCTTTTTGGAGCCTCTGAAGACATTAAAAAAAGACAACATTATAGAGTTCGTGGTAGTATACTAGCGAAGAATAGAGTTGAAGTAAACAAAACTCACGTTGATGGAGATGTGAAAGGAAAATATATAATAGTTGGTAAAGGGTCAGAAATTCTTGGTACTGTGTATTACGTTAAGAATATTGAAGTTGATAAAAAAGTAAAATTAGCTAATGAGCCAAGCCAGATTAATTTAGATGAATTATAAACTAAGAAATCCAATTATATAACAAAATCAATTCAAATTACATTAATTCAATTTCTACAAGAACTGATTCAGGAATCTGAATTTTCATTATGAGATGCATACTCCGTTCATTTGCGATAATCTCAAAAAGTCTTTTATGAATACGCATTTCAAATTTGGCCCATGTGCTAGTTCCCTGGCCACTAGGGGCTTTCATAACAGGAACACGTAATCTCTTGGTGGGAAGAGGAATAGGTCCATTTTTCCTGATGCCTTGATTTGCACATACAGATTCTATTTGTCCGCATACGGATTTAAGTGCGTCTAATTGTGTAGATGACAACCGTATGCGTGCTTTTTGTATGTTTCACTCACCAATAGAAATTATATTTAAAATTTATGGTTCTTGCTTAAATTTTATGGTTTTTATAATTATTACTCGTAAATAAATTTTTTTATCTAATCTAAGAAAACCCTAATAAAAACTTGTTCCCCAAATGCACATGTTTCAAATATTTTTTAGCAATATCCAAACATTTTAAAGCCTGCGTACGAGGAGTAATCCCTAAATCTCGCATTTGATAATCTCCATGAAATATTAAAAGGCTATATGGGATTTCAGGGTTTATCGAGCTAACAAACTTGGCGATTTGCTCTACTTCTTCATGATTTGTATATCCTGGAACCATTAGGGTGCAACCACTCATTTCAAATAAGCCTTCTCTTGTTCCGAAATAATTTTCCGCGAGAAATTTAAAGTTTTCTAATGTTCTTTTGTTGCTTACACCACATAAAGCTAGATTGAGTTTCTCATTAAAACTTTTTAAATCGAATTTGATATTTCCTCCAGTTTTAATCGCAATTTGCATACATTTTTCAATCCAATCCCTATTTCCTGAACCATTCCACTCCCAACAAATCCTCATAAATCTTTTCTTATCGTTTATTTTTTCAAGTATTTTCTCAGCCAAATTAATTGAGAAGGGTAATTGGGCTTCGGGAGTACCTCCAAAATAGCATAAGCAGGTAATCTTCTCATTTTTAACTATTTGATTAGCTAAAGTTTCAACAACAAATAGATTTCTTTTTGAAAAAAGCTTATGAGACGCATTCTGGCAAAATAAGCAATTGAATGTACATCCATACAAAAAAGCAGCATAACTATATGTACCGAATTCGGGACCTTCATAATCTGAATATTCTGGATAACCATATGAAGTTCCAGCTGGACAAAACCAACCATTGCAACAATTAGTTGGATTGGGATCGATATAGCCATGGATATAGCCCTTCGATTTTGAGGGATAAGGTAATTGCCCTGAATTTCTTAACTGAATATTTCTCAACCCGCAATAACTAATATCATTATCAGAAAGCCTACATTCATTTATACATAAATTGCATCTTAACTTGATATTCGGTCTTGCTGCTTTAGGAGGTTTTTCTGGTAGTTCCACAAGCTTTCGCACTTCTGTGTGGACATTTAGTATATGGGGCTCAATTTTACTCCAATCCCCTTCCAAAACACACTTTCTACAAACTTGCAAAACCTCTGATATTACCTTATCAGTTTTCCCGCAAAATTTACAAGTTCCCATATTTACTTCTTTTTCTTTAGTAGTAAAAAAGTTTGACCAGATTTCTGGCTTGGTTTATTTTTCACCATAAATCCTTCAAAGCCATTATTAATAAATGATTTATTAAACATCTTTAATTCATTATCATCTTCAGGGTAAAATTCTATTACAACTCTACCATTTTGTTTTAAAATATTGTTCAAGTATTTTCCAGTATCATTTACTAGTTTCACTTTTTCGCCAAACTTTTCCATTCCATATGTAATAAAATTATAAGATGAGATTGAGATTATATGATCAATTGAATTGACCCTAATTGGTAAAGAATTAATATCTGCTAAAATTAACTCTAAACTTTTAAGATCTTTTGAAATCTTTTTCTTTTCCCTAGCTTTTGATAGCATATCACATAAAATATCTATAGCAACCACTCTAAAACCAACTTGAATTAATACTTCTGAAGAATAACCTGTTCCACATCCTAAATCTAAAATCAAAAATGGTTCTTCTCTTTTAATTCCAGTACCATTATTCCCATTTAATTTTTCATCGAAGAGGTACTCAATGCTCAGTGAAGTCGTTCGCTTTTGATTACGCTCCATCCATTTTGAACTATCGTATCCTTCCGCATTGTCCTCAATATAATCATCTGGAAATATAGGGAGTTGATTTTTTCTTACCAATGATGATCACAAATGTAAAAATCATTTAAATATATAAATAACTAAACTCAATATATCATAAAAAAAATTAATTAAGGTAGTAAGACAAAAAATAGGATTTGGGATTTGCTTATGACAGGAAAGAACACCATCCTCATCGTAGACGATGAGCCAGATATTGTGAATCTTACTGAAAAGTTTTTAAAATTGGGGGATTTTGACACAATTACAAGCAGCAATGCGAAAGAAGCGATGAGTATCATAGAAGAAAGTTATGATAAGATCGCTCTGATACTTCTTGACATTATGATGCCCGGCCGAAGTGGGTATTCTGTATTGGAGGAGGTAAAAAATAATGAGAAATATAAACATATTCTTGTAGTTTTATTTACTGTTAAAAGTTTTAATGAAGATGTTCAAAAGGGAAAAAAATTAGGCGCTGATGCTTATATTACTAAGCCTTTTTCGGGTAAAGAACTTTTAAACAGAATAAAGGAGATTTTAGGGAATAATAATAATTAACCCCTCAGTTTTTCTTTTTATCATTTTATTTTTGAGTTTAATTATATTTTCAAAAATTCAAAAGACAATTTTTCTCTATCATTAGCTTCTAATATTTGTTTTTATATTCAATAATCCTTCTAAATGTTACTTTTCTCAAACAAGGAACAATGTAGAAATTTATTAATTAAATCTCTTATTTTTAATTCTAATCTAAAAATTTTTATATTATTTGAGCAAATTATCTTCACCTATTTAAAATTTAAATTCAAATAGAAAAAAGAGTTAATTAAAATGGTATATGAAGCAGAATCTGATAAGATTTCTTTCTTTAAACAGTATTTTTCTGTAATCATATTAGTTGCCAATATTATTGTGTTTATTTGGCAATTATTGGATCCAGCTCAACAAATGCATATCGAAGCAGCATTTGTTCCTGCGGATTTCTTTACAGGTCAAAATTGGTGGACACTCATTACGTCGATGTTCATGCACGGAGATATTGTTCATATAGTTATGAATATGTGGTTTTTCATTATCATAACAGATAATTGTGAACATGCTATGGGTCATGTCTTATATTTGGTTACATATTTTGTTTCAGGATTTTTTGGCACTTTATTACATGCTTTGAGCACATTAATAATTCCTATCCCTGGATTTGATAATATTCCATCCTTAGGAGCTTCTGGTGCAATTTTTGGTCTTATGGGAGTATATTTAATTCTTTATGCTGAGAACAAATTTTATCTACCCTCCGCAACGGGCACATCAATGCGTAAAGTAAGTGCAGGTTATTTTATACTAACCTACTTTATTGCGGAATTATCATATGCCCTTTATTCATTAATGGATCCATTCAGTCTTGGTCAAACCGCCCATTTTGCGCATGTAGGAGGATTTATTGCCGGAGCTATCATTGCAGGAGTATATAAAGGTATAAAAGGTACATCTTATAAGAAGAAAAAACCCTAATCCTTTCATTTTTTCTTTTTTCTTATTTCTTATTTCATAAACTTTTTTCAATAATGACTTATTTAGAACCTTATCAGTAGAAATGCTAATCGAACAATCTGAAATCTGAATTTGACTACCATTTCATCTGATAAAAATGCTGAAATATTTATTAACCGATCAAATCAAACCAATTAAAAAAGAAGTGTAAAGATTGATGGAAAAATGGAAAAGTTTAATAGAACAAAGAGATCTAGTTGTCAGTGTTGTGGGAATAGGTCGTATTGGATTACCTACAGCATTAATGATTTCAAATGAAGGATTTAAAACATTCGGTATTGATATTGATTCAAGTTTGGTTGAAAAAGTTAATGCTGGAGGAGGAGAGCCTCCGATAACTTATATTTTAGATGAACCTGAACTTGAAAGTCTGCTTAAAAAAGCAGTAATAAATAAAAAACTAAAGGCAACTACTAATTTTAGAGAATATGCTTCTCAATCTAATTTAATAATTATTTGCATTCCTACTCTTATAACAGAACAAAAAGTTCCGGATTATAGTGTTATTAATGAAGTTCTTAAGGAAATTGGTCAACTAAAAGAAAAATTAGCAAAAAAGATTGTCATTTTCGAGTCTACTGTTGGACCAAATTATATTGAAAAAATTGCGATTCCTCTAATAGAACAAGTATCTGAATTAAGAATTAATAAAGACTTTTGGGTAGCATCTTGTCCAGAAAGAGCGAATCCAGGAAAAATTATAAAAAGTCTAAATACATTCCCCCGAATAGTAGGAGCAAGTAATTATATCGCACGAAATATTGTATCAAATTTTTATAAAACTGTATTTAAAGTAGAGATATATGAAGTAAGCAATCTCCGAACAGCTAATTCAGTAAAGCTGATAGAAAATATATTTAGAGTTGTTAATATAGCATTTGCAAATGAAATTAGTCAATTAATGAGAAAATTAAATATTGATTACATGGAAGTGTTAAAAGCTGCAACCACAAAGTATAATTTTCTAGCACATTATCCTGGACCAGGCGTGGGAGGGCCCTGTCTCCCAAGCAATCCGTACTATCTTATTGATGACGGATATAAAGTATCATTTACACCAAATCTAGTAAGAGTTGCGACTGAAGTAAATCAAAGACAACCATTTCATATTATGGAATTGATTTTTGAGGATCTTAATAAAATCAATAAACCTATAGCAAGTACGAAAATAGCGATCTTAGGTATTAGTTATAAAGCTAATGTAAAAGATATTCAAATTTCTAGTGTTATACCCATCTTAAGTGAATTGGTAAAAAATAACGCGGTTTTAGGTCTATATGATCCTTATTATAAAGAAGAAGAAGTTCTAGGTTTTAAAATAGAAAAGAGTCATGAATTCATAAAAAAAGATTATCCAATTATTGTCGTTCACACAGACCATAATGAATTTAAATCACCAACTTTTAAAGACTTTCTTGGTAAATGTGAGGATCTTAAAGTCATTGTAGATTGTCATAATACTTATGATTATGAAGAGATTCCTAATAATATCTATTATATTGGGGTTGGTAGACCAATGAAATATATAAAAAGAGAAAATAATTTATAAGAAAAATTAATTTTATCTCAGAATTCTTGCGGAATTCACAATTAAATCCTAACATTTCATGATTTAATTTCTTGAGATTTATTGATTATTTTTTATTTGTTTCTACTTCTCTTAGTTTTCGTAGTTTTTGTGCTCTCTGATACCACATATTAAGCATGCCTCAACTAGTATTATAGCAATCTTCATCAAACTCGAGATCCAAATAATCTTCTTGATCTTCCATTATTTTACAACCAACTCTGTTCTAAGTGTTCTAAAATGAATAAGAGATTTTAAAGTGGCGTTTATAAAAAATAAAAACTCATTTGAGAGTAATAATTTTTTATAATTCCTTTTATAGAAAACTAAATTTCCAATAAAAGAGAATAAAATTGTGTGTTATAATCTCGAATTCTTTGCGGAATTCGTAAAAATAGATCCTAGCTTTTTATGATCTACTTTCTGAGATTTTATTATTTAATTTTTGCTTGTTTTTTTCTTTGTCGTCTTTTTTTTATACCTTTTATACATGCTATAACGCCATCGATGATGCCTCAACCAGTACAGTTAGTTTCATAATCGTATGAACCCGAACTTTCATTTTCTAAGTTATTTTTCCATTCTGACATAGTATTACCAATAATTAGCATTTTTTAGATAAAGAAACAAATGAGGAAATATATATCTTTTTATTATAGTTTGAAACCATTTTAACATAAATTTTTAAAAACAAAATCTAACTTTTATTTAATTTATATATTTCAGAAAAGTGATTTAATTGCTATTTCAATATTGGAGTATAATCGAAGGATTTTTTAATTGGGTTGCTGAATCAGCAGCAATAATGATGGTGTTAAGTGGTGCAATGGCTATAACTTGGCTAGGTTACGAAAGAAAACGCAGAGGATCTTTTACTAAACGGAAAACGGAGGAAGCAAAATTTAATGTTACCAAATTCCTAAGAGGGTTATCTTATATAGGATTAGTACTAGGGATATTTGTAATATGGAGTGGTGTAATGGGATTAATCTTGGATATTCCCCCCAGTTTTCAATATGCAGCGGTTACCGGAGATGAGACGAACCATTTCACATGTATATTTCTGATTATTGTCGGGATTGCTATGTTTTTCAAACCTATCTCTGATCTACCGCTTTCCAGTATCTTAGGACTCTTAGCAGGAGCTGCTACAGCAATTGTCATCGCTCTCCTTGTTCCAGATGGCGTGGTTCAATGGATAGGTGGTTTTATCAATCCAAAATGGGTGCTTGTGATAATTTTTATTATAGTAGCGGTAGTTGTTGGACTTACAGCGAAATTTTATATTGGTACACTTCAAAAAATATCAAAATTTATGTCTTGGCCACCGATTGCATTTATAATCATGGTCTTCTGCTTTGTTCAAGGTTTCTGTTTATGGATTGGTGGATTTAGTATTTTTGCCAATCTTCTCTAATAAAAAATTATCATTTTTTTTATTTTTCTCTATAATTTCAAAAAACGCTAGTTTTCATTATTTTAATAAGGGTTAGATTTTTATTTAGCTTAATAACGTGAAATTTGGGTAAAAATGGCTGGTATAAAAGAATTAAAGGATGAAGTTTCTGATATGCGAAAAAGCATAGAAAAATTAACAGAGGAATTGCATGAAACTAATTTATCAATTAGAGAATCCTTAAAGACTACTTCACAAGCTATTAAAGAAGCAAGTGAAACCTTTTCACGAGCATTAGAGGATACGATGGTGAAGATGTCAGATCTAACAATCCAGATGAATATTAGAGATACA
The DNA here is from genome assembly GCA_016839635.1 of Promethearchaeota archaeon. The sequence goes on from JAEOTV010000141.1 coordinate 11,805, forward strand.
ATTCTTAAAAATCTCGGAATTGATGGAATGATTCCAGATTTTCTAAAGAAAAAAAAGTAATGCTTAGAGCTATTGTTGTCCTTCCCACCTTTTGGAAATAAAATATAGGATAACAAGCGAAATGATATAAATCATTAGAATTAATGACCATAAAATAACTTCATTTGGACTATTTTCAATTATTCCCATAATCGCCTTATAAATAAAAAAGATACTAAACAATGCCAAAAGTCGAATGGCAGATTTTATTTTATCCATGATTCTTTACGAATTTTTAATTAATATTTAAAATATTATAATACTTAAAATTAAAAGTATAATAAAGAATAATTATAAACCTATCCTAAATAAGAAAATGTCGGAAAGAAACCCCCCTGTTTGTTATAGTTGTGGCACTAGTTGTGAAGAATCAATGGAAAACACTCATTATTGCATATGCGATATTGCCGTTTGCCATGAATGTATTAATTCTGTTAAAAAAAATGATACTACCTGGATTTGCCCTCACTGTAAAGAAGAAAATGATATTGAAAAGAGCTTATTATTCCGATCAACTTAATTCTTTATAAAAACCATTTTTTCAAAAAAAGTATTAATTTTAATGATTATTAGCCAATGATGAAAAAATACTCTTAATGATTCCTATATGATTAAATCTTGGAAGACTGAGGCTTACAAACTAACTAAGCTTTAAAAATTCATAAAGATAAATAAGGTTTGATTCTTTTACCTATTAAAGAAAATTATAAATTTTTTGAATTACCGTGTCAACTAATATTATCTCAAAAATCGTTGAATTGGATAATTGTAATAAAGATGTATTGATAAAATCGATCTTTAAACCAGAGTTTTGGATAATGATTAACCCCGCAAAATCAATGCAGGCGGAATTTATAGCCCCCAATGTATTATATACTAAAATAGTCGATGAAATTATCAATATTAAAATCAATATGGAAGGCGAATTGGTATTACAGGATAAAGGGGAGCAAGAAGAGGGGAAGGGACGATTGATTGAATTGAATGTTCGAAACAATGAAGATGTCAGAGAATTAGAAGGACGAATGCGAATAAAAGCAATTTCTAAAGACAAATCGAAAATTGGAGTATTCATAAACAGTTTTAAATTGAGTAGTGATTTTCTTAATTTAATTGGGAGGAATGCAGCAGAGCTAGCCCTGAGAACAAAGATCACAGATATGTTACGAAATTTAGAAAAATATGTGAAATCTCATTCTTTAAACGATTTATAATAATATCGATATACTAGAGATTAATTAATATGAACAACATACATTTATTGAGTACTCTGAAAAATATTGGGTAAAAAATGAATATATGGATAATTTGAAATTTTTTCTTGAAAAGTGGTATTCAAACCTTCCAATTAAGGGGATGGTGTTTTAGGATTAATATTTGGATCATGGAATCGGATTCTGGTATCACCTTGGTCTACAAGCCATATATGGATTTTCCTGTAAATGAGGATCTTGTTTCTGGATTATTAACAGCTTTAAATCAATTTACTATTGTAGAATTTAAACAAGGAATAGAATCTATTGAAATGGGGGGCCTTAGATGGGTATACATAATGGATAAAGAGACGAACCTCTTATTTATAGCGGCAGATTCTAAAGAAGTTACGGCAGAAACTCTTAGAGCTCGTTTGGATGTGATACGGCAAACTTTTATCTTACAATATGCCCATGAAAAGAATAAATGGGGCAGTAAGTGGGCTGGGAACGTAGAGATTTATAAACCTTTTGAACAAGTTATCGATGAGTTCTATACACAGTGGAAACAAGCAGAGCATATTACTACTGTTGCTGAATTTTTTGATATTATAGGAATTTTTCAGCAAATCTTAAATTTAATCATTAATGTAGTTGAAGGTCATTTACCTAAAAAAAAGAAAGATATAATTTATGACAGAATTGAGGAAATGTTCAGACAATATTCAAATCTAGAAATTTTCAAACAAAATCCTGAGTTGAGTAAAATTACTTTCGTAAAAAATGTTGGATTCAATATAATAGGTTTAGATCCAATGAATAGTGATATGTATCTTGTCGAAAAACAGATAATAAATTTAATTAGGCGTATTGTAGAAATTCTTAAAGCAGAAGAAGGGTATTATCCCAGTTTAAAATATTTTATTGAAGAGAATATTTTTGATTATTTATTATCAAACTTTAGCCTCTTGAATGATTTGAATTTATTCACATTTTTACTACAACTTTTTCTAATAAAGTGAAATTCTTATAACCCATTTGCTATTGTCAAGATTTTCAAATGAGTTTTCAATAAATTCATTGAAAATTTAGATGTATTCCTTTTAAAAGTCAAAAGGAGTTAATTTAAATAGATTTATTAAAAGTTAATTATTTAATCTATTTATTGCCTTCGATTAAATAATTTCTTAAAATAATGGAACCTATACTGCTCATAATAGTTTTCATTTTATTTGTATTAATTATTTTAAGTTATACGAAATCTAACTTAGATTTTGTAGCAATTTCTCTTTTGTGTGGTTTTATTGCAGCTACAATGACTGGTTTAGTCACAGGGATAGGATTTGATGATTTTATTGGATTTATTGAATGGGAAGCAATTATCATTATATTAAGCATGAGCATTATAACAAAGATAGCCCAAGATTCGAATATATTAGAATTTGTAGCTGTAAAGCTTTTTAAATTATCAAAAGGAAACCAAAGAATATTCTTTTGGTTAATCTGCATAATTACTACTCTTCTCGCTGCAATTATAAGTGATGTCGTTGTAGTCTTAATATTAGCACCAATTGTAATACGACTTTGCCACTTTCTCAAAATAAGAGCTGGAACCTATCTTTTAGGAATGACGATTTGTATTAATATTGGCTCAATATTAACTCCTTTCTCAAGTGGAGAAAACATTATTATCTCTACCGCATTTACCGAGCTTGATACACTTTATTTTATTCAGTTTTATTGGATAATTTCATTTATTTTATTGTTTGGTACAATTTTTCTTTTAGATAAATTTATTTTGAGTAAGGAACCAAAAATAGAAGAGGTACAAAAAAAGTTTGTTATAGATTTAATAGATACTGATATTATGGTAAAAAATAAGAAGATGTTTTATTTTAATGGAATTGCTATAATTATAACAATTATTTTATTTGGTACTCTCCCATTTCTATATCTAACCGCTATAATCTCTGCTTTAATATTAGTGCTCGTTAATAGAAGTTATACAAAAAAGCCTATGAGTGAAATTTTAAAAGATATTGAGTGGGAAATCTTGTTCTTCTTCATCTCTTTGTATATAGTCGTTGGATGCCTCATAGAAGCTGGATTTGGAGATATTTTTGAGATGATCCCCTTTGAAGTTTTAAATCCATTTGTTATGGCCTTTCTTATACTAATAATAATTAGTTTTATCTCTGGTGTTGTTGCGAATACTCCAACGGCGTTAATTTTTATCCCGATTATCGAACTATTAATTGCCCCAATACCTACAGGATTCGGCTTTTCAGCAGTTCCCTTGCTTTTTTCACTCGTGATTGGCATCAATCTTGGTGGAAATTTCTTACCTTCAGGGGCGGCTTGTGACATGATGACTTTAAAAATAGCACGAGATTCTGGTGTGGAAAATTTCAATTATAAGCGTTTGTTAAAGATGGGTGCTATTTTTGCTCTTATTCACATTGGATTGGCGATAATGTATTTATTGATTTTAGTGCCAATTTTTGTATAGATGTAATAAGAATTGAAAAAAGAAAAAAGAAAAAATAAATATTTTTTGGTTATAGCCAACCTCTCAAACGCATTGCCTCAATAACACGTTCAAGAGATATCATATAAGCACCCATTCGATTATGGGTGTTGAATTTTTTAGATTGATCAATTGTTGAATGGTAAGCTCTAGTCATAACTCTATCTAATGCCTCAAAAACTTCTTTTTCCGTCCAGAAGTAGCTATAATATCCTTGTACCATTTCAAAATAGGATACCGTGACTCCACCAGCATTACAGAGAAAATCTGGAATTATAAGTACACCTTTTTCAAATAGAGTTTGGTCTGCATCTGGGGTTGTTGGGCCATTAGCAAGCTCAGCAATTATTTTAGTGTTTATATTGTTAGCATTCTTCCTTGTTATTACATTTTCAAGTGCAGCGGGTACTAAAACATCGCATTCCAATTCTAATAATTCTTCATTTGATATTTCTTTAGTCCCTTTTAACCCTACAACCGATCGAGTTTTTTCTTTAAATTCTGCAGCAGCGTGTGGATCTATTCCTTCTTTATTATAAATAGCTCCTCTGGAATCAGAAACAGCAATTACATTACAGCCAAAATCATCTTTCAGTATTTTTGCTGCCCATGATCCTGCATTACCATATCCTTGAACTGCTACTGTTGCTCCTTTTAAATTTAAACCAATATCTTTTGCTGCTTCTCTAACAGTAAACACTCCTCCTTTTGCTGTAGCAATTGAACGACCGGCGCTACCACCCAACGGCAAAGGTTTTCCGGTAATAACAGAAGGAGCATGTCTCCGAACTATCTTTTCATACTCATCCATCATCCAAGCCATTATTTGAGGATTAGTATAAACATCTGGGGCAGGAACATCAACATTTGGACCGATAAAATCAGCAAGTTGTCTTATATAACTTCTTGCGAGAGTTTCAAGTTCTCGATTACTCATTCCTTTAGGATCACAGATGATTCCGCCTTTCGCACCACCTAAGGGAATATCAACGCAAGCTGTTTTCCATGTCATCCAAGCGGATAAAGCTTTTACTAAGGAGGCACTTTCCTCAGGATGCCATCTAATTCCTCCTTTCATAGGTCCTCGGGCAGAATTATATTGCGATCGAAAGCCTTTAAAGGTTTTTATCGTTCCATCGTCCATTTTCATGGTTAATTTAATTTCTACAAATCTTTCTGGTTCACTTAAGGCAGTATAAAGACTAGTATCATAATTTGCTAATTTACAAGCATCAGAAAGTTGTTTTTGAGATATTTTAAAGGGGTCAAGTATTTCACTCATTTTAATTCCACTTTTTTAATATTGCTTTGAAATGAATTTTTTTCAATTTTGAGGTTAATGAATACAAATTTTCTGAAGAAAGTTTATATTTCTATTTAATTAAATTGAAAGATAATTTATTAAATAAAGTAATAAAAAATAAAGTTTCCTTTAAGGGTTATCCCAGATCTTTCCCACAATTTTACTTGATTTTAAGATTAAAAAATAAATTTTAGCTATTTAAAGATATTTGGCTCTTAAATATTCATTCATAGCGTTAGCTGCATTTCTTCCCGCACCCATAGCACTTATCACGGTTGCTGAACCAGTTACAATATCTCCACCAGCAAAAATTCCTTCTATATTTGTTGTACCATTTTCATCAGCTTCGATATAACCCCAGTTAGTCAATTTTAATTCAGGGATTGATTTTGTTAGAATCGGGTTGGCATTTGCTCCAATTGCTATAATAACAGTATCACAATTAATTAAATACTCTGAATTTTCGATTGGTCTTGGTCTTGGTCTTCCCGAAGCATCAGGTTCTCCTAACTCCATCTTAAGAACTTCTATCTGATTAAGATTTCCAGCATCATCTCCTAAAAATCTTACTGGATTTGCTAAAAATTGAAACTCAATTCCTTCCTCTACGGCATGATGATATTCCTCTTTTCTTGCGGGCATTTCAGCTTCACTACGCCTATAGACAACAGTAACTTTTTCAGCACCTAACCTTATTGCACTACGAGCAGAATCTAAAGCAACATTGCCTCCTCCAATAACTGTAATGAGTTTTCCTATTGTAATAGGAGTATCATATTCAGGAAATTTATATGCTTTCATTAGATTTGAACGTGTGAGGAATTCATTTGCTGTTAAAACACCGTTTAGATTCATTCCTGGAATCTTCCTCATAGAGGGTAATCCTGCACCTACACCTATAAAAAATGCTTTAAATCCCATTTCTTTTAAATCTTCGATTGTTAAAATTTTCCCAATTATTTTATTATATTCAACTTTTACTCCTAACATTTTTAAAGTTTCAATCTCATCTGCTACAATTTCTTTAGGTAACCTAAATTCAGGAATTCCATATACTAGTACACCTCCACCAGCATGGAACGCTTCAAAAATAGTAACATCATAACCCATCATAGCAAGATCTCCTGCACATGTCAAACCTGCAGGACCTGAACCTATGATGGCAACTTTGATATGATTGGGAGCTTGACAGTCAGGGCATTCTTTAAGTTGATTTTTTTTTTCCCAGTCTGCGATATACCTTTCTAAATACCCGATTGCTATTGGCTCATTTAGAGAGCCCAATAAGCAAGTTTTTTCACATTGTGTTTCTTGTGGGCACACTCTTCCACAAATGGCAGGTAATAAATTATTCTGCTTAATGAGGTGAAGTGCATCTTGATATTTCCCAATTTTCAGTAATCTAATAAAACCAGGAATATCAATATTCACAGGGCATCCATTTATACATAGGGGCTTTCCACATTGGAGACATCTTTGGGTTTCTAATATCATCATTTCTTCTTTTAATCCATAAGATACTTCGTTGAAATTAGTTATTCTCTCTTTTGGATCTTGTTCTATCATCTTAGGGCGCTCCGCTTCTATAAAATGTTTCTGTTTAGATTGAGCAATACGACTGAGAGAAATGAAACTTTTATCTTCTTCACTTATGCCCTTTTTCTCAATTAGATGGCGATCTACTACTTTTTGAAACAATTCGGCTCCTTTTTTCGTTCTAATAATTACTGTTGACCACCCTGATTCAGACCCTATAGATCCAACAGAAATGTCTGCTTGCTCTGCTGTCAAATCATCGCAAAAAAAACATCCTAATCTTCCATATTTTTTTATCTTTTTTAAGGGTAGATCCAAGGAACCCCCATCTTTATTAAAAAGATAGAACTTGCCTTTATCAATATCCATCTTCTTAATGGTATCCGGGGATGAATGAAATTCATTTTTTAAAAGCTCTAAAATTTGATCATAATCAAATGATTCCATACAGAAGAGTCCTATTTTTAATTGAATATTCTCATAGAATGGTTTATTCATAGGGTAGAAAGAGGATTTTTTAATTGCCTCCATCATGCATGGAGTTCCAACTATAGCAATTTTGTTAAAATTTTTAGCATCATGCAGTATCGTAAAACTTGGGCTGTTTGCATATTTTGTTCCCGCAGTTTGAATAAGATCATTTTCATTTCTAATAATAAGAGGCAAAGGCTTATGTGGTTCATCTGAGACCCCCACAGTTAAAACACTATCAATTAAGTTTTCTTGAAAAGCTGCTTTAAGTAGGGTGGTTACGATACCTCCATCTTGGGCCACTTCTTTTATTTTTTCATCATTAGTCCGAGCAGAGTAGACTTGACGGTAAAAATTTAATTGATTTATAAATTTTACATTTGAATTGTTCTCTTTTCTCTCATTTTTCATAGATTTAGGGAAAAAAGATCTTGGACAGCAAGCAAAGCATAACCCACAATTAAAACATTTATCACCATTTATTTCAAATGAACTCTCTAAGTATGTGATTGCATTTACAGGGCATATGGAAACACACAACCCACATCCACAACACAAATTTTTATCTCTAACTATGGAAACATTAGGAAATAATCCTTTTACCTCATTCTTATCAATTTCTTCTTGGAAAAATCTTGAGCTTTCTCCAATAAATTTCAAAAGACCTAATTCTTTTAAATATTCCAAACTTAAAATTAATTCTTTATGGGGTATTTCCAGATCCTTCTCCAGTTTTTCAATATTTAATTCTGCCAAATCGTTTATTTTTTGGAGTATAGTTTGTCTTAGATTTTCTGCTTGTTTTAAGGATTTAATAAAATGATCAAATTCATCGTTGGTATATTTTTCAGCTTTTAATACATTCTCTCGATTTTCAAGTAAAATATTAATTAAAGGAGTTTCTTGAGCCATCTTATTGATCACTTACATTTTTTAATTTTTCTAGAGATTTACATTTATGTTTATAAGATTCTAAACTTATTTTTTCTTGATTTACAAATCTTTTTTCACGGTTTATAAGATTATCAAAATCTATAATATGTCCATCAATATCGGGCCCATCAACACATGCAAAATAAACATCACCGTCTAAAGTAGGAAACCTACACCCTCCACACATACCTGTTCCGTCTACCATGATGGTATTTAAAGATACAAATGTCTTTACCTTTGAAAGTCCTTCTATACCGCTTGTAGTCAACGCGACATTTTTCATCATTATTAACGGACCAATTGCAATGACTAAACTTAATTTTTGTTTTTGTAATAATTTTTTCAATGGAAGAGTAACAAAACCTTTAATCCCCTCACTTCCATCATTAGTAGTAATAATTACTTCATCACTCACGTCAGCCATTCTATCCTTCCAAAAGACTAGATCCTTAGTCCGAGCACCTAGGATTGAAATAATTTTGTTTCCAATTTTCTTCAATTCTTTTGCTTGAGGATAACAAGGGGCAATCCCAACCCCACCTCCAATTATAATTACGGGATGTTCATATTTTTCCACGTGTATTTCATTTCCTAAAGGCCCTACTACATCTAAAATCTCATCACCTTCATTCTGATGAGATAACAATAATGTAGATTTTCCAACAACTTGAATTACAAGAGTAATAATACCTTTTTCCCTATCATAATCCGCGATAGTAAGAGGGATTCTTTCTCCTTTCTCGTTAATTCTAATTAAAACAAAATTTCCAGCAAATGCTTTTTTTGCAATTAGTGGAGCATGTATATCCATTTCATATAATGTGCCACTATTTCCTAGTTGAATTTTTTTCAATATTTTATAAGGCAATAATATTCATCCTAATTTTGATAATAAATCGCAATTGAATTTTTAATAAAAACTCATTTTCTAATTGAAGGTATAATTTAATCTAAAAAAATATTGTCCTATATACAAGTGTTACGGGAATTCATTCCCTCATTTCGCTAACAATTTGAATATAAGAATTAAATAAAAGATATGTATTTTTCAAAATCCATTTAATAAAAAACTCTAATAAAAAAAAATTAATTGGCTAATTGAAAAAATTAATTTTCTGAAAACCTTTTTTATTATTGAGAATAAATTATTTCCAATTTATTAAATATAATTTTTTATAGTTTTAGCATCAAATTTCGTAATTATGGATATTATAATTGTATTAGATTTTGGTGGACAGTATACACATCTAATTACCCGCAGAATACGAGATTTGGGTGTATATTCTGAAATTTTACCTTTTGATGTTGATCTTGAAAAATTGAAAAATAAAAATCCTAAAGCTATAATACTATCAGGGGGTCCTGGAAGTGTTTATGAACAAGATGATCCTAAATTAAAGAGTGAATTCTATCAATTTACTACTAAAAACGAAATTCCAGTATTAGGAATTTGCTATGGTCATCATTTAATTATGCATCAATTGGGAGGTAAAGTTGAGTCTAAAGAAGTTAAGGAATATGGAAAATCAAACCTCATAATTTTAAAACCAAATTTACTTTTTGATACGCTAGAAAGAGAACAAATAGTGTGGATGTCTCATGGAGACCAAATTACCAAGATTGCTGAAGGTTTTAAATCATATGCTAAAACTGAAACTTGCGCTGTAGCAGCTTATGGGAATCAAGAAAAGTTATTATATGGAATTCAATTCCATCCAGAAGTCTCAAATACTCCAAACGGGAATAAAATTTTAGAAAATTTCCTATATAAAATTGCTAATTGCAAAAAAGAATGGAAATTGGAAGGATGGATTGACAGAACAGTTGAAGAGATAAGAAAAGAAATTGGTCCTACTAATAGGGTTATTTTGGGATTAAGTGGTGGAGTTGATTCTTCTGTTACTGCTGTTCTTCTTCATAAAGCAATAGGTGAGCGATTGCATTGTATATTTGTTAATAATGGTGTTTTAAGAAAGAATGAAGAGAAGGAAGTTCAGGAAACGTTTAAAAACCAACTAAAATTTGAAAATTTTCATTATATTGATGCAGAAGATCTTTTTCTGAAAAGGTTAGCAAATGTTGAAGATCCAGAAGAAAAACGACGGATTATCGGTCATACATTCATAGAAGTATTTGAAAATAAGACTATTGAATTAGAAAAAGCATATCCAAATATAAAATATCTAGCGCAAGGTACTATTTATCCTGATCGTGTTGAAACAAGTACTACAAGTAAAGTTTCAGCAAAAATTAAATCTCATCATAATCTTACCCTTCCTGATGATATGAAATTAAAAGTCATAGAACCTATAAGGGATTTATATAAAGATGAAGTAAGAAAAATTGGATTAGCACTAGATATACCAAGAAATATCATACATCGGCATCCCTTTCCAGGAGTTGGATTAGCTGTAAGAATATTAGGCAAAATTGATAAAGAAAGATTAACGATTTTAAGAAATGCAGATGAAATTTTAATAGAAGAGATTAGAAAGGCGGGAATTTATGATCAAATCTGGCAAGCTTTTTGTGTCTTTCTTCCTTTGAAGACTGTTGGAATAATGGGCGATTATAGGACTTATGAATATCTTTGTTCTATAAGAATAGTTGAATCGACTGATGCTATGACAGCAAATTTTGCTAAATTAAATTGGGAGCTTTTAGAAAAAATTGGTACAAAAATAATTAACGAGGTTAAAGGAATAAACCGTGTTGTGTATGATATTTCAAACAAACCTCCAAGTACAATAGAATATGAGTAAATCATAGAATATTGATAAAATTTAGCGACAATTTTTTTCTATTATATTTTAATTATTATATGAATTAGATACAATAAAAGCATATTTTTATAAATTGATTAAAAGATGACAGAAAAAGAAATTGCGTGGGATTTAACAGAAATATATTCTGGTTATGATGACCCAAAAATCACTGAAAATATGAATAACCTTTCGAAAGAAGCCAATGAGTTTATTAAGGATTATAAAGGGAAAATTAATCTTCCTGATTTTACATCTCAAAAATTGTTAGAATTATTTAAGAAACAAGAGAAATTTAAAGCCGATTTTGCTGAAATAGAACTATTCTCGAATAGACTTTATGTTGCGAACATGACAATTCCAGAAAGTGAGACACTAAAAAATCGTATTGAAGATTTCGATACCAAAATTTCAAAAGATTTAGCATTTCTAGAACTTGAAGTTGCTAAATATGTGCATGAGAATGTAAAGATAATAGATGATCCAATTCTCTCTAATTACAAACATCGATTAGAAAACATTAAAAGAGCATTCCCTCATTATTTATCTGAAGTGGAAGAACAATTGATTCTTGAAAAAGATCAATATGGTGTAATAGCATGGAGTAATCTACAAGCAAAATGGTTGAATACAAGAAAAATTGTAGTAAAAGTTGAAGGTGAGGAAAAAGAATTATCATATGGAGAAGCTAATGCTTTACTTAACCACCAAGATAGAGGAACACGAATTTCAGCAAATAAATCTATTTATGGATTATTAGGCAAAGAAGAATATATATTTTCATCGGCTCTACGGAGTGTATGTGGAGATTGGTTTAATAATTCAAAAAGACGGAATTATGATAGCCCTATGCATGATAGTCTTTTAGTGAATGACACTACTCAGGAGATTATTGATAATTTAATGAAAGCTATTGAAGAAGGAGCTGGAGAATATCGTAAATATATGAATCTCAAGGCGAAAATTTTAGGCTTCCCAAAATTAAATTGTGCTGATGTTCGTGCTCCGCTAACAATTGCACCTCATAAGACTTATTCATGGAATGAGGCAAAAGAACTTGTAATGCAAGCGTATGAAAGGTTTGACTCTGAATTCGTAGATTATGTAAATGATATGTTTAATCGAAATCATATTGACGCAAGTCCTAGAAAAGGTAAGAGAAATGGAGCAAATTGTGCATCATGGTATAAGGGTACCTCTGCTTTTATATTAATGACTTATACTGGTGAATTAAACGAAATTTTCACATTAATGCACGAACTTGGACATGCGATACATGATTATCTAGCCATAAAAAAACAAACATACGATAATATTCATCCCGGTTATACTGTTGCTGAAACAGCATCAACTTTTGGTGAATTACTTTTAACAGATCTCCTTCTTGAAACTGTGGAATCAAAGGAAGAAAAGATGGGAATATTAGCGCATGTATTAGATGATGCAGGACAGGCTGCCTTTCAAGTTAGTGCGAGAGTTTGGTTTGAAAAAGATTTATATAAAGCCATTGAAACGGGAGAAAATTTAGATGGCAAAACGATTTCAAAATATTGGTGTGCTGGAAGAGATAAGATATATGGAGACTCTGTAGAATGGTTTGAAGAGATGGACTGGGAATGGACTATGAAACCACATTATTATATTCCTAATTTTCGATTCTATAATTATCCATATGTTTATGCTCAATTATTCGTTTATGCCTTATACCAAACCTATAAAAATGAAGGTAAAGATTTTGTTCCAAAATTCAAGAAACTTCTCGCTGCCGGGGGGAGTGTTTCACCTGAAGAACTTGGTAAATTTGTAGGTCTAGATATCACCAAAAAAGACTTCTGGAATTTAGGCATAAAACAATATGGAGATTTTGTTAATCAATTGGAAGAACTCATGGAATAGAATAAATTTAAAAAAAAAAAATTATAATTATCTTTCTTTTCTTTTGAAAAAGAGAATTAATCCTGCTAATGCCGCTCCAGTTATGACTATAACTACAATACTATAAGGCATATTTTGGGATGAAATTAAACTTGTTATTGCTTCACAAACTTCAAGTGTAGGAGCTAGACTTGCTCCACCACCAGTAAAGCCTCCACCTGTGGTACCAGTAACTATCCGCTGATCTGTCACAACTCTTGCATCTATAGTTATCCCTCCCGCGGCAAATACTTGTGTAGCTGAATTAACGTCATACGCAATTCTGACACCATCAACAATATCTGCAGCAGCAAGAACACGAATTCCGACACATAATGAAGAAATAATTAACCCCAAGTTATACGCATTAGATATTAAATTCAATGTCGCCGCATCGTTTAACAGCAAAGACCAATGACCCCCACTAGGAATAAATACACAATCATATTGAGAGAGGGTGTTATTATTTACTTCTGAAATTAAAATGTTTACAGGAACAGGTCTAGGGTTTGTATTCAAACATGAGGTAACTGATGGTGTTAACCCCGCTGTGGTGACCTTCCAACCCCAAAACTCAAAATATCTTTTAGCCGGGAAATATGTATCTCCAACGCCGTTAGCCGCTAAAATCATGACTTTATGACCTGGCATGTACGCATTGACAGGAGTAGCAAATATACAGCTAGTAATTGGTAAGAGAGATAAAAAAAGTAGAATAAATTTAAAGTTTTTTTTCAAAAAATTTACATCTCACTTTTTTGGTTTATAGTAGGTAATAATCTGAAATTCAATACATGAATCTTGTTTTCTTTATAAATTTACTTTGAGTTTTTTTTACCATCTCAAATAATAAGTTTTTTTATTTTTAAGTGGAGCTCTTGCCATGGAAGGGGGTTAAATCCATGGCAAGAGTGTGAATAAATGGCTTATAGTGTGCTCTGTCTTGTAAAAGGGGGATGAAGGAAGCTTGGTGGGTATTATTTTATAGTTAAATATTATCAAGGTGTAGGATTTGATCCTTATTTTACGATTAATTTTTTATACTTTTATCAGTACAATTGAAGGTCAATCCATCCACCTATTTTTTGAATTTTGTATTATTATCTGACTTTTTATAAACACCTCCTTATTGCCTATTCATAGAGTATAACATAATCTTTTATTTCCATTTTCCTTTGATACTTAAATCTTTTAGAGCCTTCCCGTTTAATTATATCAGGACTGCAATTCCAATTGTGATCTATTTTATTTTCGCTAAATATCATACCAAAAAAGATTGAATTACAACAGTTAATTTTTCTCCCGTAGGAAAATTCATCTCCACATTCCTCACATTTTATCATAATTATTACATCCTTTCATTTTATTCTTTATAGGGCTTCATATTTTCGTGGTTTTTTATTGGTATGTATTATTAATTTTTCTGGCATCCTTTCTTTAATTCTTTTTATTACTTTTGAAAGGCCATTAGGACTCTTATAACCCATAGCCATTGACCACTCTGCTACTGAAGAAATTCCAATTTCTTTCAACTTTTCCAAACACATTTGCTCATATGTTCTTGGAATTTGTTCAACCATCTTTGATCTCTCTTGAAACCGTGTTCTAAATTGTTTTAAAGACATTTAGTATCTTTCTCTTTGTTTTTTATCTGTGGGAATTTATTCCCATTCCTTTTATAATTATAAAAGATTATATATATTTATAAATCTTTTGGTGAAATTCTAAACAATTCTGTAAGTTTAATTTTCTTTAGTTGAACAGTTTTACAATATTTAATTAATATTGTGAATTTTTTTATAAGGATATCTTATGTTTAGTTTCTGGGATTAAAAAATATCATAAAACAAATTTATATTACTGAACAATTAAATAAAGGAACTACAACATCTACTTAATATGATACTAATGCTAAACCTTTTATATCTGAAATTTTTTCATGTACCTATCATAGTGTCTTTTAATCCAATTTTTTAATTTAAAAGTTCGCCTCTTAAACCAAACAAGTGATTAAAGATGAGTTTAAAGTGTGCTTATCATCCTGAGAGAGAAGCAAGTGAGAAATGCGAAAAATGTGGAAAATTAATCTGTCTTGAGTGCAAAATGGTATATCATTTAACATATCGTAGTGGCCCCGAAGATAATAGCTATGCATACAGTAGACGCTTTGAACTCTGTCCTCTCTGTTATTATGATAAGAAAATTAATATTTATGGAAAACAAGCTAAGACAGTAGGGGGTGCTACAATCATTGGTTTAATTATTTTATTTGTAGTTAGCTTAATTATATTTGACTTTGGACCAAGTATACACTCTATTATGTTAATTTTTGATGTAATTTTCTTAATTATACCAATTTTGATGATACTCATTACTCTTTACATGATTTTTATTTTTGGTCCAAAAAAGACAGAAGACTTCAAAAGTAAGAGAGAAGAATTTTTAAATAGCATAAAACAAATAGTATCAAATCAGAATGACACGGTAGTGGGAAAATTTTGCATTGAATGTGGTAAAAAAATTGATCCAGATGCTTATATTTGCAGTTATTGTGGAGCAACTGCTAAAAAAAATGGTTGATGTCATTATTTCCTTTTGTTTATTTCATAAAAATTAAAAAATCTTTTTAACTTCTTTTATCCATTAATTCCGTGAAAGAACTGTTTTCTTTAATAACATTTAATACTATATGGGTATTAGTACGTTCGACATAAGGAGATGTATGAATTTTTTTTATCATTTTACTTAGATCCTCTCGATTTTGAAATCTTGCAAGGATTAAAGCATCGTATTCTCCTGTAATATCGTACACTGCAAAGATATTTGGGTTTTCGGCAATATCTTGTTCAACCTCTAACATTTTTCCTTTAGATATTGTTAATTCAATAAGTGCAATAATGTCATATCCAATTTTTTCAAAATCAATTTGAGCTCCATAATTTTTTATTATCCCTCTTGCATCCAGACCCTCAATATGATTTTTAATAGTTACAGGGGATTTATTGCCTAGTCCTTTTGCAAGTTGACGAAGTGAGATTCGACTATCTAAAGTTAATTTTTTTAGGATCTCAATATCTAATTCAGAAAGATTTTCAAATTTAGAATTCACTGTCATAATTTAGTAAGGTATATTATAATATTTTGATAGTGGACAATTGTCCATAAGTCTGTTGATAAATTATCCGAATGATCATTATTTAGTGCGACAAAAATTATCAAGTAAATCATTCGTTCACAATAATAAAATATTTCTGATCATTTATAAGTTTTTTCTTCCATAAATGTAAACGTATGAACTAGTTGACGCGAAGATTTTTATATATATGATCATATTTATTACTCAAATCTTAATAGTTTGTATGAAAAATATTTGTAAGATAAATTGAATAAAGAAAATGATTGAAAAAAACAACCCGAAAAGAAAGGATTTATGTAATTCAGTAATAGAAAAGATAAAAGAGGAAGATATTAAATTCATTTATCTGCAATTTACTGATATCCATGGAATTATAAAATCATTCGAGATTAATGCAAAACGGATTGAGGATATCTTTGAAGTTGGAGAGAATTTCGATGGAAGCTCAATAACTGGATATGGTGCGATTGAAGAAAGTGATAAAGTTGCACTTCCCGATCCAAGCACATTTTATCTCTTACCATGGAGGAAGGAGAAGAAGGTAGCTCGAGTTATTTGTGATATCTATAAACCTGATGGAGAACGATATGAAGGAGATCCTAGATATATTTTACAGCGTTCTGTAGATAAAGCAAAAAAGCATGGTTATACATATTATTGTGCTCCAGAAATGGAGTTTTTTGTACTTACTCCTGATACTAAGCAAGAATTCAAACCTTCAGATCTAAGAGGATATTTCGATTTGACATATGATATTAGTGAAATGATGAGATATCAAATTGCAGAATATTGTGATGCAATGGGTATTAATGTGGAATGTATTCATCATGAAGTTGCTTATGGACAACATGAGATAGATTTTCGCTATGATGAGGCGGTCAATACAGCGGATAACACGATAACAATTAAAACAATAGTTAAGACCGTCGCTGCGAATCAAAACCTGGTAGGCACCTTCATGGCAAAACCCTTTCATGGAATAAATGGTTCAGGAATGCATGTACACCAATCTTTATGGAATAACGGAAATAATGTATTCTATGATGAAAATGATAGAGATAATATTTCACATATAATGAAAAAATGGATTGCAGGTCAATTAAAACATTCCCGGGCAATGTGTGCTGTTTTAAGTAGTTGGCCAAACTCCTACAAAAGACTTGTACCAGGTTATGAGGCTCCAGTTTACCTAGCATGGGGTTTCAGGAATAGATCACCACTAATTAGAGTTCCTGATTTTCATGAACGTCCAAATGCTGCAAGATGTGAGATTCGGTGTCCAGATCCATCTGGAAATCCATATCTTCAATTTAGTGTCCTCTTAACTGCGGGGTTAGATGGTATATTATCAGAAAATATAAAAATTTCTGAACCAACTGACAGAAATGTATATCATTTATCCTCCAAAGAGATGGAAAAGGAAGGGATAGTATCTTTGCCTGGGAGTCTTTATGAAGCTTTAAATGAATTTAAAAATTCTGAACTAATGAAAGAAGTATTCGGGGAAACAGCATTCAAAAACTACTATTATGCAAAACTTGAGGAATATGATGCTTATAGAGTAGTTGTCTCTGAGTGGGAAAGAAATCGCTATATAAGATTATAACTTTCTATTTTTTTTTTCTATTAAAATAATTCAGGGTACATGTTTTCGATATCATCCATAGTGTCAAATAGCATATTATATAATTTTAAGCTATCATATGCAGGAGTATTGTCCATTATATGATCTAAAATCTTATTAGCAATTCTCTTGTCATTTTCAGTATAATTCTCCGATTTAGATTTGAACAAAATTTGAAATTCTTCTATCAACCATATTAATTCTTTTTTCAGATTTTCTTCCATAATTTCATGATATCTAAGACTAACTTTCATTAAAATACCTCAACCCTATAAAAATTATATAAATTCAATTTTTACTTATGTTAAAAGAATAAAAACAGCTATTAATAATTTTTATAGACCAATTTTTACCACCTATTGATTATTAATTAAGATATAACTCAACTATAAGAGATTTCAGAATCTTTAAATAACTACTTAGTATTAGTATATTAACTTGAATTTTAAAATTCAAACGCGAAATTCTAACTAAAATAGGTTGTTTTAAATGTTTAGTTCACGAGATCATGTTCAAAATTTCTATATAAATATAGCTATTACTATAGGGATTGGAGGAAGCATTTTTTTTATTGGGACAATAATTTCCTTTAACGTATTTTTATTTTTACCTGGAGATCCCGTCTATGCGTTATTGGAAGCTATAGGTATAATTGATCCTTTACCTGAAGTTGTTGCAGCATACCGACATCAACTTGGGTTTGATCTTCCTATTTTTCTACGGTATTTTAGATATTTAGGTGATATAATTACTGGAAATTGGGGTGTATCAGTTTCAGTTGCTAGACAAACCCCTACTTGGGAGCTTATTGCTACTCGATTCCCTCGAACTATAGATTTAATGATGGTTTCTAGTATAATTGCAGTTGGATGTGGAGTTATTTTAGGGAGGTTCTTAGCAAAACATAGAGGATCAATCCAGGATAGATTAATTCAATTAGCATGCATTATCGGTATTTCACTTCCTATATTTTTCCTCGGCATGGTATTTCAATATACTTTAGCATTTCGATTTCCTATTTTTCCGGGCACATACTATAAGAATATCGATTTTGAGGATCCCCCTTTTGTAACAGGTTTTTACATGATTGATGCTCTAATATCAGGAGAATTTTATAAAATACCAGACTATATATATCACTTAATTCTACCAGCTACTTGCTTAACTCTAGTTTCCTTTTCAATAGTGACAATTATAACTCGTTCTTACAAGATAAATCAATCAAGGGACAAATCAGTAATCTCAAATTCAGTTGTAACTGGATTTTTATTTGGATTCGTATTTATGTTTACATTATTAGTAGAAATTACGTTTGGATTAAATGGTTTCGGTTCACTTCTGGTAGAGGCAATAGGTTTAATAGATTACTGGCTTATTTCTGCAATCCTGAATGTATTGATAATAATGTTTGTAATTATTACTCTAATCTCTAATTTGGGTTATAATTTGCATAAATTTCGAAAAGAAAAATATTCGAGTTATAGAAATGAATCAAACTTAGAGGAGGATATATAAATGGAAAGAACAACCAATGAAATAAGTACGGAGGAGAGTATTAAAGAATTTTTACTTAGAAAGCTAAGATCTCCATTTATAATTGTAGGATTAATTTTAGTTGTGTTATTTGTTTTAATATCAATAGTCCCCCAAATATTTACTCCATATACCCTCCTAGAAGCATTTCAATCTCAACCGGGAGCATGGAATCCACCTTCTCCTGCGCATCCACTTGGACAATCAGAATTAGGTTATGATGTTGCTGCGGGGATAGTCTATAGTATCCCTACATCATTAGCGTTAGGTGGTATAGCAGTAATTATTGGTTTAGGTGGAGGAATTTTATTTGGATATCTTGCTGGAAGATTTAATTGGAAAATTTATACCATAATAATGGCAGGTATGATCTTTTTCTATATCCTCCCAGCAATAATAATTATAATAATAATTAATGAAACAACTTATGATCCTACTTCTTCGAGAGTAGTGTTAACTTTAGGGGTATTACTTATTCCAAGTTTTACAAGAATAATTGCTAATCATGTATCTCGGAAATTGGAGCCGACCTATTTGTTCAAAAATGTTGTTTGTTATATTCCTTTACATTTCGGAATCTCGATTCTAATCTTTGAGTCACTTGGCTATTTAGGAATTTTAAATCCATCCATTCCTACCTTAGGCAATCTTATCAATTTTGCTAGAACGAATTTATATAGTGCACCATGGGCTAGCTTTTATCCCGGAATTACAATTTTTGGAATGGCATTGAGCTTTTTTCTTTTATACATAGGACTTCAAGATTATGGGCACACTTCTAGGGCTTCTGAAATGAGATTTTGGAGATCTAAAAAGAATTCTGAATCTTTGGGAGATATTGACAAATAAAATAAATCAAAAAAATATTTTTTTTTTACTCTTTATAGAACCATTCTCCTTATCACAATATCTATTTTTACCTTTTAGTCCATAATCTTTATATTATAAATTTATTTTATAGTATTAATTAAATTTTTTAAAAATAAAAAGCGTAAATCTAAGATAAATGAGTTGATTTAAATGATTAATCAGAGAGATCATATTTGGTCTTTTCCTCTCGTAGGGGGTATTTTAACCCTTATTGGACTTCTTACACCCGCTTCAATAATAGGTCTTAATTTCAATTGGATGTGGGGTTTAAATTTTTTGGATATGGATGGTTCTGGAATTTTTTTCTATTTTTATCTCTTCCAATTTCTTTATTACTTAACACCATTAATCATTCTTCTAACTAGTTCTATCACCTCGATTGTTTTAGCTTTCTTGATAAGAAAAAATAAGGATTTTGAACGTTTCCAGAAGTTATTATACATATTTGGAGGATTATTTATATTAGGTTCGATTACATATTTCTTTCAAACTACAATTATCCTATCTTTTTTATGGGGTCTTTTTATTCCTGGTTTTGCAATGATAGCACCGTTGATAAGTGGAGCTATTCTTATTTTTGGGACTCTATTTAATACTAAGGTTTTGATACCACGCTCACAAAGATCAGAATTAATCCTCAAAATAAAGAAATTGTATCGGAATATACTTTTTTCACTGTGTATTGGAGGAATAGTTTTCTTAGTCGGTTCAATAATTAGTTTTTCGATTATATATTTCTTACCAGGAAATCCAGCGATAGCTTATCTCCATGCTATGGGAAATTTTACTCCTAGTCCAGCAGAGATTCTCGCTGCAGAACAATTATTAGGTATTCATTTGCCTCCTTTCTTGCGATATATAATGTTTTTATGTCAGACTTTTAACGGTAATTTAGGTGTATCTGTTTCTATATCAATGGGGGATCCAGTGGCTGGTTTGCTAGCTACTCGAGTACCTCGAATGTTTGAAGTAATTGTATTACCTATTATATTTGTTGTAGGATTAGGTTTTTTACTTGGTAGATTTTTAGCCAAAAAAAGAGGACGATGGTATGATAAATTAATTCAAATAGGTTATATGCTAGGCCTTGCATTCCCTGTTTTTATAATTGGATTGGCATGTCAATATTTTCTCGCATATGGTGCGGGCATTATTCCTGCAGCAGGTTATAAGTCGGCCGCTTTACCAACTCCAACATTAAGAACTGGTTTTTTAATACTTGATTCATTATTGGATGGAAATTGGGCATTAGCAATTGATATCTTTTATCACCTATTAACACCAATGATTATTTTAGGTATTGCAACTTTTGCGTTAATAGCTTGGCAAACTCGTTCTCACATGACAAATAAAACAGGAAAAAGATCGATTTTAAGCAATACAGTTATTACAAGCAGTATTTTTGGTTTTATCTTCATGTTTTATGTCCTAATCGACACAACATTTAATTTGTCGGGCTTCGGTGACCTTCTTATAGATTCTTTAATCCTTTATGATTATTTTCTACTAATACGATGTGTTTTTGTGTTAGTCATCGTCCTTGTAATTATACTGGTTATTTCATCCATATCTTTCAGCCTCTATAAGTTTCTAAAGAGTTTGCATGCCAAACCTAAATCTAAATCAAAATTGGCTGACAAAATCAATGAGGAAGATGAAGGTAATGAAATCAAAGCTGAAGGCAATATCAAGGAATATTTAATACATTCGGTGAAAAGACAAGGTAAATTTACAACTGCTTTTAAAATTGTTTTGGGTGGTCTAAGTGCAGGTCTGTTAATCTTCTTTATTATTATTGCATTATTTCCTCAATTAATAACTCAATATACTTTGCAACAAGCAGCAACTGTTCAAGCTGGTGCATGGAATCCTCCTTCTCCGGCTCATCCCTTAGGTCAAACCCAACTAGGATATGATGTACAAGGTTTAATAATGTATGGAATAGGTGATTCGATGCTTTTTGGTATTATAGCTGCTCTTGTCGGTTTAGCTGGAGGATTACCATTAGGTTATTTAGCAGGAAGATTTCGTAAATGGATACATGGACCAGTTATGGGACTACTGATATTTTTCTATATCCTTCCAATGATTCTTATTGTACTTTTAGTGAATGCAATTTTTGGAATATATTACGTATTCTCAATGCTACTGGTTGGTGTTTTATTAATACCAATTTATACGGTTGCTTTCTCTAATATAATATCGGGTAATCTAATAGATGATCTCAAAAGAATGGGTAAGAAAACCCTAAGTCAATTACCATTGAATTTAGCATTCGCAGTTTTGATTTACAATGCCTTGGGATTTTTAGGATTTGCATCCCCTTCAATTCCCCAGCAATTAGGAAATCTTATCTCTACGGCTAGAGTAAATTTATATATGGCGCCATGGGCTACATTTTGGCCAGCTCTCGCAATTTTTGGCATAGTGATAACTTTTATTCTTCTTTATTTAGTATTCCAAGATTATGGAGCAACACCTGGAACTTTTAAATTAAAATTTAGGAGTATTGAGGAAAATTCTAAATCTCTAGAATTTAGATCAGAATAAATAAATCCTATTTATTTTTTTATTTTATTTTAATAAAAAACTTCTCATACTTGTTCTTTCATTTTTTCTATGTACTCAAGGCTCTGGTGTCTAAAGTAGGTATTATATAGTTCCGCATACATCCCTCCTTTAGTCATTAACTCATCGTGGTTTCCTTCTTCAACAATTTTCCCATGGTCAAGTACAATAATCCTATCTACATGACGTACTGTCCAGAGTCGATGGGCAATTATTATTGATGTGCGACCTTCAATCGTTTTTTGTAAGGCGTCTTGAATTCGAGTTTCGGTGAAAGGGTCAACTGAGGCAGTGGCTTCGTCTAAGATTAGAATAGCAGGGTTTTCTAACAATACACGGGCAAAAACAACCAATTGTCGTTGGCCCATTGAAAGGAGATTACCTCTTTCTCCTACATTTGTATCTAAACCTTTTGAAAGATTATTTACCCAATCTGAGCCCCCAGCATTGTCTAACGCACTAATTGCATCTTCACATGTGGCGGTACTACAGCCATATTTTATATTGTTTTCAACTGTATCTGCCCATAAAAATGGTATTTGTGGGATAATACCAATTTGTTTTCTATATTCATCAAGATTATAATTTCGAATACTGATTCCATCAACTAATATATCTCCACCTTGAAATTCATAAAATCTGGATATTAAATTAGCTAAGCTAGATTTACCAGCCCCAGTATGACCTACTATTGCTAATGATTCTCCTGGTTTAATTTTTAATGAAAAATTATCAAATACTTTCTTTCCTTCTTCATATTGAAAAGTAAGGTTTCTAAATTCAATTTCACCTTTCAATCTCTCAGGAATAATATTATTATTTTGAATAACTACTGGAGGGGTATCGATTATAGAATAGATTCTTTCCGAAGCAGACAATCCTGATTGAAATTGAGGCCAAAA
>JAEOTV010000043.1 GCA_016839635.1 Promethearchaeota archaeon
AAAGACATATTTAATGAAATAAATTCATTAGCTCCATCAAAAGTGAGAGCATAATCTCCTTGAATTTCAGGAGTGGATGTAAAATCAGTATCCTCCATATTTCTTAAAATACCATCATAATTATTCATCGAATCATATGCCATAATCCCAGAACCTTCTTCAAATTCCCATCGAGCAATTCCGTCAGGACAATGATCTAAATAATAATTTGATGCTCGACTAACAGATGCATTACCATAGTATAAGTATGTATCATAATCACTAGTACCTCCTGTAGAATTTGTTTCAAACCACACAGTTGCTAAATCAGTAGTAGGAAAATCTTTTCTTATATAATAATTCCTTAATTCCCCATTTTCTACAATTCTTATGTCATCTAAATCTTCCTGTAAATGCCCAGAATCAAATAAATTTTTCCAATTTATTTCAATCTTAATAACATTATCTACTAAATCATAACTGCCTGGATTAGTGATATTTATACACTTTCTCCATTCATATGATGCATTCCACCAAACATCTTCTCCAATACCTTGATTTAATATTGGTTTTAAATCTAAAGCTTTTTGATCATTACCAGCTTCATCGTTAAAGGATGCTGAATTAAAAGATCCTAATGGTAAAACCATTAAGATCGAACTCAATGTAATTATCGTTAGGAATGTAGCAGAAATAACTTTCGTTCGTTTTGTTTTTAATTTTATCATGTTTAATACCAATTTTTATTTAAAATGTTTTAACATTTTTTTTTTTTAAAAAAAAATAGAGTTTTTTATCATTTATTATACAAATTTTAGTATTTAACTTTTTATTTAAGTATAACAAATTATGATTTAATCAATAATTTTGCTGCAAAAAACTTAGGAATAAATATAATGTGTACATAAATTGGCACATTTTTATGTTATTCATGGTAAAATTTGTTATCAAACTTAATATCCTTCTCCTAAAGAAGATCGTATCAAGAAAAAAAAAATTTCCATAGGTTCCGAGTGATCTCATACACTCTTCATTGATGGCTGTAAATAGTGTTTCCACTCATAAATTTCTCCGTTTTAAAGTTAAATATGAAATATCAATTCTAACGGATATCTCTTATAATTATCATATTCTAAAAATTTAAATATTTGAATTTAGATTGAAGAATCACTGAAAAATAACTAAATGATATAGACTAGAGAAGATGTTAAGGCAAGTATACATTTTGAAGGATGAAAAGATCCTCTATAATAAGAACTTCGGCAAAGCTTTGTCTTTAGAAGATTTTAATAAGTTATATTCAGAGTTTACTACAGGGATTGGAATTGAACTAGAATGTTATGATTATATTAAATATAGAGTTGTTTTCACTGTCGATGACGAACTTGGATTGATTTTCGTCTTTGTCATTGATATAAATGATGATCTTTCCCAAACAAAAAAGCATTTGAAAACATTGCAAAAAGAATTTATTGAGACTTTTGGTGATAATATTGACAATTTAGATCCTACTCTGATGGAATTAATTGACCCGATAATGGATTCAATTCATAGAAATTTAAAAACAAAGATCTCTCTAGTAGGATTTTCAGGTGTAGGTAAAACCACAACTACGAAGCTAATTTGTGCCACCGAAATTCCTTCAGTGCACATTCCTACAATAACTGGAAAAATTTCTACTGTTAAAATAGGAAAACTATATTTCCATTTATGGGATTTTGCGGGACAAGAGCAATTTAGCTATTTATGGAATGATTTTATACTTGGGAGTGATGCGGTTCTTATCATTACAGACTCTACATTAGAGAATGTGGAAAAAAGCAAGTTTTTCCTCGAATTAGTGAAGGAACATGCTCCTTATGCTCATGCCGCTGTAATTGGAAATAAACAAGATTTAGAAGATGCATTAGATGTGGTAAAAATTGAAGAGATTCTAGGTTTGAAAACATATTCAATGGTTGCAATCGAGCCCGACAATCGAGATAAAATGATCCAAATTATAGCTGATATCCTAGAAGTTAGTACAGATGCATCACCTTTATTGAAACCTTTATTTGAAAGAAATCAACTAATTCAACAAGCGAAAGATTGCTTAGAAAATGGAGATATTGCCCAAACGGCCCAATATTTCGATAAAATATCAGAATTATGCCTTGAATTAGGAGATGATAAACTCTATAAAGAATTTTATGAAAAAGCAAAGAAATTGAAGAATTATTTAACTGATTAGTAATTTCTTTAAATATCTTCCCGACTTTTAAAAAGAAATAAACTCAAATAAAAAAAAAAAACAACTATTAATCCTCTTCTATTTTTTCAGCTTTTAGTTTTGTAGAACGGTAATTATCGTCAAGCACGTTTAAATATTCAATCAGAACAGCATTTGATTTTGATTTTACACTATATTGATGAATGATAGTATTTACAATATATTTGGGGTACATTAGCGATGTATAAAAATCAGAAAGTAATGCATAATACTCATTTCCTTTATTATCCTGAAATACATGAATCAATTGATTATCCCATAACTTCTTTAAACCTCCGTCGATATCATCCACTCCCTTTTTTCTAAGTTTCTCTAAAACATTTTTTGTAACAACTGAAATTCTTAGAAGTTTCAAAATTTCATAGACTTGGGGATCTGCGATAACTTCATCTAAGATTTTTAAATTATCATCATCTGAAGGGGAATATTTTTCAAAAAATTTCTTAACAGCGACATTATATTCTTCAATAAACATCTCTGGAAGTCCACGTTCTACTGAATTTTTCAATATATCAATTGGAGGTCTTCTCAACATTAAAAGATCATTTATAAGAAAGATTAACTCAGAAGGCATGCCTTTTACTGAGGTTTCTTTAACAATTTCCTTTTTGATTAATTCCATTAAAATTGCATCTACATCAAAAAAACCTTCTCTATATTGATCTTTTAACCAGATTTTCAATTCAGATTTTGTAATAACACCTTCTTCTCTAAGTCTATTTATTATTAATCGATTTACATTATCCACATAAGTTATCGCTAAGCTTTGTTCTTCATTTAAATTGGGATAGGTTGATAGTCGTTGGAAAAGAAAAGGTATCATCTCTAGATAAGCATTATCTTCAAAATTTTGAAATATAACACGTGAAATATCAGATAAACCTCCTTCAAACATATCAGCATCTTCATCTAAATTGAGTAGTAAAATGATATATAGCGGTTTTTCTCTACCAGTATAATATGAAGCAATATTCAGTGGACCAACTAATA
>JAEOTV010000142.1 GCA_016839635.1 Promethearchaeota archaeon
ATTATATTTCGAACCATTTTAAGCTGATTATGCTTCTGATCTCTCGATTGAATCAAGCGGTTTAAATAAGCATTTTTTGAGGGTAGTGTACTAATTTCATCATTTATATCCCCTAATTCAAATTCTAATTCATGATATCTATTAAGTCCTTCAGATTCACTAACCCATTTAGAAGCATCTTCTTTGCTAACCTTAACTCCACATTGTTCACAATATATTGCTGAATCGTCAAGTTTTTGGCCACAATTATGACAAAACATAGGTTTAACCTGGTTATTTATTCTGAATTATACTTATTTATACATCTAACTACAAATAGTTTTGTTTATCTATATTAAGATAATTTTTAGAAGTTCTTATTATTATACATACATATGAAACCTAATTCATCATTTGATATCAGTATTGTATTTGATGATAAATGTCCTAAGCCAGGATTTTTAACAGGTTTTGGATTTTCTGCATTGATATTTAACTATTTTACTGAAGTATATTCCCTATTTGATACGGGTGGAAAGAGTAATGTTTTAATTCATAATATTAAAAAATTGAATGTGGATATTTCATCTATAAAAAATGTTATAATTTCTCATAATCATCATGACCATGCTGGGGGATTAGAAGGAATTCTTCAATTTAATCCTAATTTAAATATTTATGTGCCAATAAATAATTTGAAATCGTTTTCTAGGACGTTTCCTAATAGTCAAGTTCATGGTATTTCTGAAATGTTAGAAATTGAAAAAAACCTTGTAATTTCTGGTCAAATTAAGGATTTTATACCTGAACAATCGGTTTATCTGAAAATTAAAAATAATGAAATAGTTATTTTAGTAGGTTGCGCTCATCCCGGTTTAGAAAAGTTTATCATGCAAGCTAAAAATATTGGTAGGATTAAAGCAATAATAGGTGGATTTCATGGTTTTAAAAAATTATCATATTTAGAAGATGTAGAGTTTATAGGTGCATGCCATTGCTCAAGAAATATAAACTTAATAAAAGAGACTTTTCCAAGCCAATTTTTAAATATCTGTGTTGGAGAAAATTATTCCTTCTAATAACGATAAAATTACTTACAATTTCATTTTTAAAATATGAAATTATCCGTGTAATTGAAATCAAATATTAAATTTCTTTGAGTAAAAAATTTAAGATTTATCTTGAGTTAGTCTTAATTAATTTATAGTAGATCATTAATAGAGAGTTTAGATTATAAATTCAGGAGTTTTGGTATATTATTTTCATTAGATACTTTTTAATATTAAGAATTTTATAGGTTTTTTTATGAAAATTAGGAATGACTAAAAAACTTAAATAATTAAAAACACTAATATCATTAATAAGAATCTTAATGTACATCACTATGGAATTATTCCCTACCTTATCAATTGGATGGGTGAATGGTTGGATTTTTCAAGCAATATTCTTTATTTCATTTGGAATCTTTTTGTTAACTTGCTCAAAAGATGTAATCTCACGACTCTATGATGAAAAAGGATGGAACAAATTGCAGAAAACATTTACAAAAATCGCAAAAATTTTTGGTTTAATTACACTTATATTATTCATTTTTACTCCACTGAATCTTAGTTCTATAGAATTTATTATTGGAATTATTCTAATAATTGCAGGAATAATAGGATTTCTTATAGCTCTAAATAATTTTAAGAATTCACCACTTAATAAACCAATTGCTACGGGTTTATATAAAATATCTCGTAATCCGCAATTAGTCATGATGTATTTAGCCACATTAGGTAATTGTTTAGCGATTGGTTCTTGGACTGCATTAATTATTTTTATTCTATCGATAATATCAGGGCACTTTCGAATTTTAGGAGAAGAAAAAAGGCTAACTGAACAGTATGGCGATTCTTATTTAGAATATAAAAGAAAAGTTCCACGATATTTTATATTTTTTTAAAATATACCTATTATAAAAAATAGATTAAAAATGGTGAATTAAAATAATAGAGACTATAAACATAAAAATTTTTTTTATTATCTGTATAATTCTATTTCTAATTGGATTTTTTTGGCCTATTATTATAGTTAAAAGAAGTGGAAAAAATCCCCATGGTACACATGAGGGTTCATTATTATTAACAAGGTTAAGTTCAGTTTCTATATTTTTATGGCTTGGTCTTATAGTTTTATATATATTATTCAATAGTTTAATAGAGAATTTATGGCGCTTAATTTTCTTATCTAATGATATTTCAATAATAATTGGAATGATAATAATTTTATTTGGATTTCTATTTGAAATATTTGGTATTATAACTCTTGGAACAAATTTTAGGATTGAACTCCCTACAGATAATACTGAGCTTGTTACTTCTGGAATCTATAGAATAATGAGAAATCCTATAGTATTTGGCATATTTTTGCTTGTAATTGGTTCTTTTCTAATTTTACCAACGATAATTGTATTATTAATATGTATTTTTAATATTCTTACGTTTAATTCAAAAGCAATCGATGAGGAAAAATTTTTGCTTCAAAGATTTGGTGAAAAATATAATAAGTACATGAATAAAGTAGGGAGATATCTACCTTTTAAAATTAAGAGTAGTTAAATTATAATAAAATTACAAGTGAATAACTATAGGGAAATCTATAATAGTTTTTAATAATTTAACTATGTGATTCTATGTCTAAAAAAAAAAATTCACCTCTGAGAGTAAAGTTAACAATGCAAATTAATAATTTGATTACTATTTATGAACAAAAGGCAGAGTGTGGAATTTTCTTTAAACTTGAACCAGATAAATCTCCTTTAGAAATTCTTGGTGTATTGGATTTTTTAAAAGATAGGATTAAGAAGTGGGGAAATACAAATCTCTTCAGTTATCATGGTAATCTATTTAGGAAGGGTCATGTTCTTGTGGTTGGAGCTAGACATTTAGAAGAAGCTATAAGTATAATAATTTATATGTATTTATCCAACATTGTGGACAATGAATATGGAATTAATAGTCTAATTGAAAAATTAGGATCCTCTAGTGATCTTGAAGAGTTTTTAAGAAATCAAATTTCAAAAAATACTAACAAAGGATATCCAAGTAATCCAGATTTGGAATTAAGATTATTTGATCATATAAAGGATATAATAGATGATCATAAAGAAAAAAATCTAAACTCTTAATTTTTCTGAAGTGAATTTTTTTCTTTTAACATTTCGGGAAAATAAAATAAGAATTATCAAAAAGGCTGGCCCGATAAATGTTAAAAACCAATGTATTCCGTATAAGTATATTTCAATAACGTATCCCGAGATTATTGGAGTCAAACCAAAACCCATCCCTACCAAAATTTCATTTATTGTGGAATATTTTGAAGTATTTTCTGCTGTCCCGTATTCAAGCATAATTTTCAATCCCACTCCATGAATTAATCCTAATGCTAATCCAATAACTGCCGTAATAATTGAAATATACCAAATATTTCCAATTAAAGCTATTGTAAATCCAACAGTAGTGACTGCTATAATGCTTATCATTGAGGCTATTTTTCTACTATAGACCTTTATTGAATTTATCCAAGTTAAGCCTATAAGTTGCATTAACTGTATCCCACATTGTACTATATAAGTAAGATAAGAATAATCATCTGATAAGAGTACCTGTACAAGAATCGGGTACCCAAAAACAAAAATCGATTTTGATATTGTTAGGAACATTATACTCATCCATGAAAATATCACAGGATAAATAATCATAGGTGTTCTTGAATTGACCATCAAATCTTCTTTAATATCTAAATGAGACAGAGGGTCTTCTGATTGGTAAATTATAGTTTCTTTCGATATGCTTGGTTTTAATTCTTTTTTAATAAAGAAACTAATCGGGATCAGTAGAAATGATAATAACCATGAAATTATCATAGGTATAAAATCACCCCAAGAGAATGACCATAGGAAACCAACAAGAAGTCCACTAATAAAACCTGTGTTCCAAGAAAGATTAAAAAAAGCAAAATTCTTTTTAGATTCTTTAGTACTACTCGTTTTTTGCCATTTACTTAATAGATTGAGACAGTTTGGCCAAAAAAACCCTAGTGTTAAACCCAGTAAAACTCGACATGTTATTAAAAACCAAGCTTCGGGATAGACTATTTGAAGCCCAGTTAATAGAGGAGTCAAAAATGAAGTCATTAACAGAGCATTTCTTATTCCTAAATATTTTTTGGTAATTATCTGCCCTAGCATTGGAGCAAAAATATAGGTAATTGCTCCTGCTGAAGTAATAAAACCCAAAGTACTTTCTCTAATGTGTATATCATATAGTAGATAATTTGATAAAGCTCTCTCAAATATAGAGACATAAAATAATCTAACAAAAGCTATAAGAAAAATTGGCCAAGCCAGATAATTTTTTGATGATTGATTATTTAATCTGCTCATTTAAAGGGTTTTTAAAGTAATGTTAATTATTAAATACCTTTATCTGTCAAATTAAAAAATAAAATAGTACTTTCCTCAAATACTTTCTCAAACAGAATTAAGAAGTGAATTGACGGGTTTTCTAGTTTTTTTTAAATCGGGGTATAAACATTGGGACCTTCTTCATATAATCTTCGTACTCTTTGCCAAATTCTTTAATTAATTCTTTTTCTTCCTTCCAAGAAATAAAGACGTTTAAAGTAATAACTATAGGGGTAGTAAATAGAGATAAAAGAGCTGATAAGAGAAATGTAATTCCAATATGCGCTATAACGCCTCCAAAATATTGAGGATGCCTAATTACGGAATAAAGTCCTGTTGAGATTACTTTTTCTGCTCTATGCGTTTCAGCTACTTTTAAGGTTGTTTTTTTCACTCCTCCAATTCCAAACCATATTCCAATTATGAAAAAGGGAATTGAAATTATAAGATGTGTTAGTGATATTGATAAATTAACAATTGGAATATCAAATGTTAAACTTTCTAAAAGTGGTATAAGGAATCGAGGTTGAGGTGAAAGCCAAACACCAAACCAGAACAAAAAAAAGCCCCATCCTGAAGTGAAACTAAGAATAACACCAATTTTAGTTCCCTTCTCTTTTCCATATTTTTGTTGGAGTTTAAAGTGTTCAACTGATAAAAAATGAAGAGGAACCATGAGACACATGCCTAATATTGAAGCAAGAAACCAGACACACATTTTTACAATCAAATCAAATAATTTTTTTACAATTACATTGTATCTTTAAATAGAATGAAAATCAATTATTTAATGCTTTAATTGTTTGCACTAATTTATAATCTTTTTTAGCATAAACTTATTATTCTCTAATCCTTAAGAATCATAATTGGTACAATTTTAACCGATTATATATATAGCCATATGGTTGTATCAATGGGAAAAGGAACTGTAAAGTGGTTTGATAAGAAAAAAGGCTATGGTTTTATTACGCCAGATGATGGATCTGCTGATATCTTTGTTCATTATTCTGCCATAGAAGGTGGAGAAGATGATTTTAAGATTATTTACGAGGGTGACATCGTAGAATATGAAATTTCAGAGGGAAAAAAGGGGCCACAAGCTAGTAACGTTACAATAATTGAAAAAGGACCTCGAACTGATACCCGTAGCCGAAGATCTTTTTATTAATTAGGTAATGCATTAATTATAAAAAAGAATAAATGATATAAATATATGGAATTTTGGAAGATATGAAATATATGAAAATGAGTTTTTGGACTTAGATTTAATAGTATTTTAAATCTTACAGATTCCCTTTTTTTTATTTTTCACATTATTAAGAAGATAATTCAATTATTTCAATATTGGCAGTTTAGTATTAAAATACATAGGGCTCGATATCTTTGGAAAGAACACCATTATCAAATTGCTTTCCGAACAATTCAGGGTTATCGGTATGCACTGGAATTATTATTTCAGGATCAATTATCTCAATAGCTTTAATTAAATCAGTTTTTAAAGTATGACCTGAAGCATGATGTTCTTCCACAAAGTTCAGTTTAATTCGCCCATTTAGATTATAAAAGAATACTTTAAATAAGAATTATCAATAGGAAAAATAATGAATCAAAATATCCAAAAAAATCCAAATAATTATTCAATATGGCTTGAATTTGTAATATTTTTGTTATTTCTATTAGGTCCTTTAACTGGAAATATTATCAATGTCTTATTTGGGGTTTTATCTTCTTATTTTCACGTCACACCCGATAATATTTTAATTGCGATTCCAGCATTTATGTTCCCATTTGCTATAACACAACTTTTTTCTGGTGCAATTAGTGATATTAGGGGTAGAATTCCCGTATTACTTTTGGGGTCGATATTATTTGGAATTGCAATGTTAACCGCAGCATTGTCTTTTAACTTACAGATGTATGTAATTGCAAACATAATAGGTGGAATAGGTTTTGGATTTATTAATCCTGTACTTATAGCATTAATGACAGATATTACACCACCACCTAATATACCTAAAAAAATGGGACATCTAGGTGCAAGTGCAAATTTAGGGGTAGGTTTAGGTCCGTTAATTGCATCTCAAATGATTCTAATAGGCTGGCAATCAATTTATGTATTGTTTATTTTAATAACTTGTTCTTGTTTAGTCTACTTCATTTTGGCTAAAAGACCACAGCAAAATGTTTCAGAGGAGTCAGGAGTTCATATCTTTTTATCTCAACTTTCAAAGGAATGGCGCCGATTTCCAGTTTTACTAATGATGTTATCTGCATTCTTTATCTCACATACATATATAGCAATTAATATATGGACGTCTAAAACGCTAGCAGGAGTATTTGATGTAACAATTATTGGGATAATACTGGGTTTAGCTGGTGTTGGAGCTGCTATAACTGGAATATTAACTGGGAATTTTATAAAAAAGAAGAATGCAAAAATTCCGTTGACTTATGGTTCAATAATTTTACTTTGCGCACTACTTATAATGCTAGTAATTGGAGATATTACGATTCCAGAGCGATTCATATTTTTAGCTTTGGGCTGGATCTTAACGGGATTATCAGGAGGAATACTTTTTACAACTATAACCTATTATAGTCAAGTTTTATCTCCTAAGCGACGTGGTGCTTTAGCAGGTTCATTAACTGCTAGCTATTTTACAGGTATTGCTCTGGTTCCAATGACACTTGCGCCATTTTCTGATAATTATGGTATTACTGGAGTTTATCTTGCAATATTGTTTGCTTCAATAATTTTTATTATAGTCACATTTTTATTATATATTTATTCTAAACGCATTGTTTCAGAAAGTTTTAAAGCTTAAAATTGATTAAATAAACTCTTTTATTATCAATTTTTGAAATAGAGAAAATTATAATTTCTTAAATTTAAATTGCAATCTTTTTTCTTGAAGATCTAAAGATTCTTTCTCATTTCGTATAATTCTAAAAACATCTCTTTTCTTCTCATCTGTTTTAAGGGTTTTTTCAATTTCTTCTTCTAATTCATCATCAGAGCTGTCTTTATCGTTCACAAATTTTAAAAAATTAAAAGAAAATATATATTTTACTTAATTATTCAAGACTTTATCATTATTAGCATCATTTTGAATTTTTCTATTGCTTTTAACGCATGTGGCTCATTAGCAGGCATGATAATCATTTGACCACTGGTTAACATGAAATTTTCTCTTGAAA
This sequence comes from Promethearchaeota archaeon, assembly GCA_016839635.1. Next base: position 7,625 of record JAEOTV010000142.1, read on the forward strand.
TTGTTATTTCTGCTTCTCCATCAAATACGTAAACAAGTGCATCAAATGGAGCAGTGTGTTCGCTTAAACTCTCTCCTTTATCAAATGAAAATAAGGTTACTGTTCCAATATCTTTATTGATTAAAGCCCGACTAACTACGGATCCTTCTTGATACTCAAGCAAGGATTTTAAATTTAAAATTGACTTTTTGATATTTTGATTACTCATAATTTTTTCATTCACCTATTTCAAATTATTTTATAATTTAGAAAAAGTAGAATATGATTTAAATCTAAAACCGAACATGTTTAAAGAAATAAATTTCTACTATCCGGTATTAAAAGTAAAGAATTTTTGGAAACATGTATTATTTCAAAAAATCATCTACATTTCTAAGGGTATCCGCCACTCTCTTCCACAATTTCCGCACTTGTATTTCTTTCCGTACATTCTTGGATAAGCGGATATTATATGTGTTCGATCGATATTTTCATAGATAAGAGCTTTACTAGTATTTCCGCATATTGGACATTCTCTTCGTGAGTATCCTTCAACTATAGGGCCTTTTCCCATTTCAAGTGGAACGGTATCTTGAGAAAAGACTGAACTGGAAACAATTACATCTCGCTCGATTCTAGGTGCTTTTGTCTCGTATTGAATTTCTGGTACTTTTATCTCCTTTATTGGTTCTTGTGGTCCTAAAAGTATCTTAATCTCCTCCTCTAATTCCACAATTCTCATTTTTAGGCTCTCATTCTCATCTCTCAATTCTTTTATTATGAGAGTAGGGTCCTTTCTATCAATATTCTCTTGGCTCATCTTCCTAAAAGTTTAATTTTAATTAAAAATAAATTGGTTTTGTTCACTAAAGATATAATAAAGTCAGTATTAAAAAGCTTAAGGAATCTGAAATATTAATATTAAATTCGATTAATGTTTTAAACTTAAAATTGTTGTTGGTCCAAGAGTAAATATTATAATTAATGCATAAATTATGATGCTGCTCTTAAATTATAAGAGAGATGTCAATAAACAAAAAAGATTATAAACTTGCAAGTTATTTATTTCTATAATATTTGACTCTTCATAGGTGAGAGTGCTATGCACTTATTTAATATTAGCGATAAAGGAGAATTAATTAAGTTAGATAGATTGTTCTTTGAGGAAGATGACGTATATCTCGTTGATGATGAAGAAAAGAATACAATTTATATTTGGGTAGGGCTGAAGGTACCACAATCACAAAAAGATATAACTGCTGATATTGCAAGAAAGATTGATAAAGATCGTGGAGGATCTACAAAAATTCTTATCATGAAGCAGAAAAGAGAATATGGTTCCTTTTTAGCTATGATGCATAATCTTGAGAAAGGGCTTATCCCAGGCAAGACTGTTGAGCGAAGACCAGAATTTGTATTTGAAGCACCGCCAGAGAGCATTAAATCAGTTGGACTTAATGGAATTCCAGAAGAGAGAGAAATAAAGTTAGAGACAAGAATTCTTCAATGGTTTGAACAGATTAAAGCTCATCGAAAGATTGAACTTTTGAAAGCACCAAAAAAAACTACTGATACAATTAAATTCATTAAGTTTGAACGCCCTGTTTTAAAAGTAGAAGCTAAAAGTGAACTTCAAGTAAAAATCCCACTCAAACCGAAGATAATTGAAGAAGAGCCAGAGGAAAACGACCTTCAACTGCATATTAAAGAATCAGCATATTACTTTTCCTTAAAAGGATATACATATGACGAATTATGCTGGATTTTGGCTGAAAAAATTCAAAAAATTAATCTTGAAATTCCTTCTATTGAGGATATTAAACAAAAGGCAGAACAAGTATTCAATTCAAGCTGTACATATGATGAATTATGCTGGTTAAATGCAGAAATGGATTTTTTGACTAAAAAAAGTTATCTTGAAAAGAAAAAGAAAGATTTCTACGATTAATTTTTGGAAAAAGAATTCAAATTATCATTAAAAGAATATACTTACTCTGAAAGTTATGAAGAAGAACGATTTTGAATGATTTTGAATAATTATTCATTCAAATATAAAGCATAGTTAATTTTATATACTCTTTTTGATTCCTTTTACAAAATTTTAATAAAAATAAAGGGAAATTTCGATGGAAAACAGTAATGAATTAAGCGATGAACAATATTGGAAAAAATCGATTAAAAATCATTTAACAGCATTTATTGTTGTGATAATGGCAGGAGTAGGTATTATTCTTGGAGCACTTACAGTATTATTTTGGTTTATTCAAACTTCTCCTATTGGAAATTTTGGTGCAGCTACACTTAATGATTGGAGCTTAGATTGGATTGTTGGATTTTTTATCCTTGTATTTTTATGGGAATTATTATTTGTAGGGGTACCAACAGCAGTATTTTTCGGTGTAGGGGGTTATATCTTTTGGAAAAGATTACCAGAAGAAGAAAGACAGGAGTATAAAGCAAGAGAAAAGAAACATACAGCTAGGAATACCGGTGGTGGTGGTGGATTCGGATTTTTCATGTTTCTCGCTTATTGTATTTATATGGGAATTCAAGGTAATTATTACGCCACATTTGGCAGCCAACCTTATAGTTACTGGATATCTTCTTGGTTCTTAACCTTTATGTGGATAGTAATTGTATTAGGAATTCCTATTTGTATTATCTTGCTTATTGTCTATTTGACGGTATGGCGGAAGAAATCAAAATAAATCAATTTACCTTTTTTTTTTATATTTTTTAGAATCGTATTTCAATAAGTCAAGTTATAAAGATTTGAAATAATTAGGATTGATAGCCTAATTTTTTGGCTGGAATACTTTTTTCTGTATTAAATTGAGTATTGTCTCGGCTTCTTTTGCATAAAAACCTTTTTTTATAGAAAGTAGATTAGTAACTATGAAGTAATCTGTGTTTTTCTTTTTCATTACGCTTTTAGCTTTATTTAACATTGATTTTTCCTCGGATTTTAGTTTAACATGTTGTTTAGTTATCTGTAATGGATATATCAATGAAGTTTGCAAATGCTGGTCGAGTAAGTCTTTAATTCCTGTAAAAGGAGTAGTATTTCCCTTGAAATTTTCGATTTGGCTTCCGTATATGTTATCAATATCATATGAGAGATTTTTAATTGATTCTAAAAAGTCTTGTGAAGGATTTTCTTGCATAATTAGTAAAATTCTAAAGCTTTTAAATTCAGACATAAGAATTTTAGATTTTTTATATTCCAATTTTATTGTTTGAGATTGCTCATCAGCACCTGTAAGCTCAATTCCAAATGTCCGAATTGCCTCCAAAAAACCGGTTATTAAAGACGCATCAATAGACTTGCTAGCAAGAATTTGTTCATACACATTTAATCCGGATTTTTTGTGGATTATAATGAAATAGTCTAGGTTTAGCACATCCATATATTTATTGAATATTTTTTTCCTGTGTAATTCATGCTTTTGTTTAGAATTTTTAACCATTTTATATGTAGTAAAACTAAATACTGAAATTACGGCAATAACACCAATAATAACAACTATTAGCATTGGATCTAAAGTAAATGGAATAATAATCTCAAATTCTTGAGTAATAACTCCTGCTGCTATTCCGTTATACCAAAAGACATAAGCTTTATATGTTCCGGCATGAGGATTGATTGATAGTTGATAATTAAGCAACAAATCTTCTGTTTCAATTGATTCAATTACATATATAATGTCATCTTGAGCGGGAAATCCTAATGAATTAATTAACCTAAAAGTTATATTTCCAGGATCTATTGGAGCAATGATAGAAAATAGAATTTCTTGACCAGGACCAAATTCGGTTGTAGGTACATTTAAGGAAGGCATTAGATTTGGAGAATTTGCTGTTATCCTCCAATCTGCATTCTCAGGAATAGTATTGTTTGAAATAAATACATAATGATTTGTAGTATTGACAATGACTTGCGAGGTGATATCCGCCCACCCTCCTCCCACATCTCTAAAGACTCTTAGGTTGTACCAAGCTAGGGGATAATTGAATTTAATAGAATAATTACAAAAACATCTCTGTATATCTGGTTCAATAGTCCATATATTTGCCAAATTTTCTTGTATTAATACATTTCCTGTTGAAATTAAGAAATTCTTTATTTTTATCCGATAATTTAGATTAAATAATGGCTCTATTGAACGATTATTGTTAATAGGAATATGAAAAATATCATTGTTAGGAGATATATCTTTCTCTAATGTGAAACTTCCATTTTCATTAATTGGATATAAGTTACCATCAATATTCAGAGTCATATTTATTTCTTTAGGACTAAATGATCTATTAACTCTTTGAATTAGTTTATATAATAAAGGTTCTCCTTTTGTTTCAACGTTCCATTTTGAGCCATCGTATTTAGATGTATACAAATTTGAATGAACAGAATTTGAGTCATTAAAATACCAATAATATGCTGTTTTTTCTTGAGGGAGTAATTGTGAACCATTCAATGTAAGGTAGTACTGCCCCGGTTTCAGAGAAATCTCATTTTCAAAAGTTTGAAGATACCAACTAGGAATTGTAGAAATATTTAGTAAAGAAGAACGTATAATGTTAGAATTAGGTGTATTTGTAGAATTATCATTACCAGTGAGCTGAAAATATACTGGTAATGTTGGGGTATGTATACTTCGATAACCTAATATGTAAGCACCAAAGAGAATTGTCGGTTCAGTTATATTAACTTGTACTCCCCAACCTAACATCCAATTTCCAATTGTCAGTTTCGAACTGCCGTCACTGGAATCTTCAATTGTATTAATTTCTTTACCAAGTTTAATATCTGTGAAATTCATCTCAATATTAGTAATATTCCAAGATGTTGATGGTAATGGAATGTCTATAGAACTTACGTTTTCACTAAAGAGAATTTCCTCAGAGAATTCAGTAATTCTAAAGTCTGAACGTGGATTTAGGGTATCATTATTTATTTGAGCATGGGAAAATTCTATAAAACTAACGATATTTAAAATCAGAAAAGAAAATACTAAAAGTAAGGCAATTAAATAACTTTGTTTTATCCCTTTTCTCATATTCATCCTTTAAAAGATATATATAATTTTATTTATTATCCCAATTATTAAGTTAATCATTCTCCAACTATTTAAATTTTAATTCAATAATCTAAAAATTACTAAAAAATAAAATTATCTTAATAAAAATAACATTTATACAGAGTTGTAATAATATTCTTATTTAAAGATTTTTTAGGTATAAGATTCTCCCATATTCTTAATTATTAATTAATACAGAAAGAAGTATAATTTATTCTTGAATTTGAAAAATTTTCTTATCAATTAGATGAAAAATGTTTTCTAAATCTTTAGGACTACATTCTTTTTCAATCAGTAAAGAGTTTAAATAAAAAGAAGATGAATTTTTTATTTTCATATAAGAAATTGCCTTATTTATCAAAACTCTTTCACTTGGATTTATTTTTATTTTTTCTAATTTTTCTATTTTTGATAATTTCAATGGATAAGTAAGGGCTGTGCTAAGATGGTGTTTAAGTAATTTATCTATTGATTTAAAAGGTTTAATATCTCCATTAAATGTATCAATTAACTCGCCATAATATTTATAGGTATCATAAGCCAAGTCTTCAAGGGAATATAAGAAATTTGAGGAGGGATGCTCTTTCATGATTAATATAAGTCTTAGGTTTACAAACTCGGTCATAATTATAATTGAATCCTTGTATTCTAGTTTTATCGTTTGTGAAGTATCTTCAATTTTGATCAATTCAATTCCAAAAGAATGAATTGCTTGTAAAAACCCTGAAATCATAGCAGCATCAATATCTTTTTCAGCAAATTTTTGCTGATAAATATTTAAGCCGGACTTTTTGTCTGAGACAATAATATAATCTAAATTCAAGACATCCATACATTTATTATAAAGTTTTTGACGTTCTTCAATTTTTCCAATCCTATATTTCTTGATAGTTCGATAAGATAATATTCCCGCAGTTGTCCCTGCAATTGCTATTATGATACCGATAACAATCCAAATTGGATCTATAGTAAAGGGAACCGGAGGAATGTTAACTTCAAAGTCTTGAGATTGTACTCCTCCATCTGTACTATTATTCCAGTAAATTATTATAGTATAAGTGCCTTCACGTGAATTTGATGGGATTATATATGAAAAAATAGTCTCTTCTGAAATAATGCCTCTTACTTCTATAGGCTCGTCATATCCAAAACCTAATGAATTTATGAAATAAAATGTGAAATTACCTTCTATAATAGGGGCATTAACAGAGAATTGTAATTCTTGTTCTGGTTCCCATTCCAATTCTGGGAGATTTATGTTAAAAAATATATTTGGTGAATTTGCATTTATCTTCCATTCAACTCCACCCATTATAATATCATTTGGAATAATAAGTGTGCTTGTATTCATGTTTATATTGGCAAAAGATGTAATATTTTCCCATGATGGCCCTAATTTACGGTAGAGTGATAAATTAAACCAATTTCTAGGAAATTTAAACTTTATATGATAAATAGGTGAGATTCTATCAATTATTGGGTGTAATGCCCATTGATTATTAGTGTCTTTGATACTTGCAGAACCTATAGTTAAAAACTCATTAGTAAGACTGATAGAATAATTATAATTAAAATTTAGGGTTATAGATTTGTTAATTTTTAGTGGAATCTCAAGAGTGATCTTATTAGAATAGTAAGAGAGATTGGTTATTTCTAGGATCCCTTTTCCTATAGCAGGTCCATTAATTACCTCATAATCGTCTCCATTAAATTCTGCTGTCAAATTTAGATCTTTAGGAAGGTAAGTTCTATCAACTCTTTGATTCAATTTACAGAGAAAACTTGAATTTATAAGACCAGGACTCCAGGAAGTTATATAAGATGATGTGTGCAAATATGGCATTTGAGGATCCAAAGCATCGTTCTGCCAATAATACTTTGCTTGATCATCTGTAGGCAGATTAGTACCATTCATAACTAAGCTATAATTCCCAATTGGAAGTCTAATTGGATTTGATCCTGAGGAAAAATCTTGATAATACCAATCTAAAGTGGTAGATATATTCAAATCTATGGATTTATAAATTGTATTATTAGGACTTAAATTTATATTGTCAAATCCTTTAAGTTGGAATTTTATTATCTCGGTTGCCTGTGGAGTTTTATATCCCTTAATAAAAACCCCAAATAATTCAACAACTTCCAAAATTTCAATTTGCGTGCCCAGAGCTAAATTTCTAAAAACAGAATTTTTATTCCATACTTGTTCTAAGCCTGTTTCAGTTTCTTCAATACTTTTAATTTCTCTACCTAAATGTATATTGGAAAAATTAAATTCTATATTGGTTATTGTCCAATTCGGTTCAGGTAATTCAATATTTATTGAACTAACATTTTCTTTTATTCCTTTAATTGTTGAATACTCAAAAAAACTAAAATTAGAAGAAATTGAAAAAGGTTCACCATTACTCTGAGCATGTGAAAAATAAATATTATTACTTGAAATTAGAAAGATGCTTACATAAAGTAGCAGTCCGATGATGATTTTGTTTTTTTTACCGATGTTTTTAAACATTAACCCTGAATTACCTATATCTAATCTAAATTTATAATAAAATTCTATTTATTTATATCTAATTTTAATTTTGAAGGTTTATAAAAGTAAATATTATAAAAAATTAAGAGAGTGAAATGTCTTCAATATAGTGTTTCCTGAATTTTTTCACTCATTATTCTCAAATAGAATTATTAGTTTTTAATATTTAGCCCTAAAATTTAGGAACGCAAAATTTTCTTTCATTTCTGTTATGTACCTGCTATTCGTTTTGGATAAAAGGTTTGAGCTTTAAGATTTTCTTGCATTAATTTATTTACGAGCTCAAATCGCTTACTATTAAAATTTGGATTATGCCATAAATTATTTATTTCATAAGGATCATTATTTCGATCATAAATATCCCCAAAATTATTTAATCCGGCGTAGATTGTTAATTTGTAATCTTTTGTTATTAAATGACGTAATCTAGCATTAAGAGTTCCAACTTCCTCATCGTTTTCTATAAATACACAATCTCTGACTTCTTTTTCTGGATTTTCTAATATGGGTGCTATATTAAATCCTTGCATATCGGGGGGTTGGTGACGTTCGGGAATGTCCAAAAGATTGAGTATTGTCATTGGATAATCAATAGAACTTACTAGTGATTGAGAGACACATGATTTTTTTAATCCAGGCACCTTCCAAATCAACGGAATTTGTAATATACCATTGAAAGGACAAGGACCTTTAAATAAAAGTCCATGATCTCCCATTAAATCCCCATGATCACTCATAAATACAACGATTGTATTCTTCGAAAGACCATTTTTTTCTAAAGAAGCTAGTATTAGCCCTATATTATAATCTACATATCCAATTGCTGCGTATGTTAATGCCATCAACTGACGCACCTCGTCTTCTGTGGATTCTCGTATAAAGGCTCTTTTAAATGGCGGTTTCCTTAAGTGATCGCCTAAATATTCATGATTATACAAATTTTTTATATCTTCAAAATTAACTGGAAGCTTGATATCTTCTGGTTTATATCTGTCTTGATACTCTTTAGGAGGATTCAATGGCCAGTGTGGATCTGGAAACGAACAATGTAAGTAAAAGGGCTTATTTCCATAATCTCCATTTGAATATCTTTCGAGGAAAGCTAAAGTCCTCTCAGCAACCCATGTAGTATTATAAAATTGATCAGGGATAGGATCACAATTAATGCTGAATAGATTATCATAGTTCAATACTCTTTTTTTCATATCCTCAGCAATTTTAGGAGCTTTTTCCTCAAGCCATTTTGTATAATGTCCTGCACATACAGTTCCATTTCCAGATATTACTTCAACTTCCTCATAACCATAATAAGGTAATGGGAAATGATTTCTTACAGGATAACTTTTGTCTCTACTAAGAACCCAATCAATTAAACTTTCCGCCGATCTACTTTTGTGTTTGTAAGGACCTAACCAGTATTGATGATGTATTTTCCCAATAGCTGCAGTGTGCCATCCACTTTTTTTAAGTGTCTGAGTGATAGTTGGAATATCTTGGCGAAGGTTTATTCCATTACTTCTTACACCATGCACATTTGGATAAACACCAGTAAGTAAAGTTGCTCTATTTGGCATGCAAATCGGGTTAGTACAAAAATGATTTGTAAATCTGACACCCTCTTTAGCTAATTTATCAAGATTAGGTGTACTTAATGTCGGATTTCCAGCACAACTCATATGATCTGCGCGCGTAGCGTCAGTTATTATGAACAAAACATTTAATTTTTCACTCATTTGAATCAAATTTAAACTATTCCAATAATTGAATTAATACTTTTATTAGTTAAGTTACTTTTTTTTGTTTTATACTAATATTCCTTTTTTCTAACTCCCTTTTCATTTTTTCAAGATTTAGATCGGGGCAGCCTTCAGGGGGAAATAAACCATGAGAATTGATATCTTTATTTACAATCATTTGAGCTGTAATTGAAGCAGGTACTGAAGTGAGTTTGGCAACTTCTCCTATTACTGAGAATGATAAATGATTTTTTTTCTGATTTTTTAAGCCAATAACGTCAGTTCTGAAAGAAGAAATTATATCTCTTTCTTCAACTTTCCCCGTTATGAGAGGAAGAATCTTCAGAAAGAATTTACAAACTAATTTCATAATTTTTTCATTTTTATTTAGTATTACTCTATCAAGTATTTTAGTTAATAGAATATCTGATTCTGGAAGAATTCCTCCCTTACATATTGCTTCCTCTGTTTCGATATAGAGGGGGAGTGTCACGGGTTCAGGATGCCCAACAAAATACAATGGAACAGATCCTAATGGAGCGGGAAATTTAACTACTTCCCTATCAGTTAGAGCTCTAATATCTGTCCATTCTCCATTAATAAATTGTGGAACTTTTCCCATGGCAATGTGAGCCCAATGTGCTAACTGTCCAAAACCAATGGTTTCCCCAGTATCTTCAAACCATAAAACTCTTATAGATTCAACTTTATCTAATTGATTGGCTCCCATTTTTGCCATCATATTTGTTAGTCCTGCTGATGCTCCTGAATTAATAAGAAAAGTTAAATTTTCACGCTCTACATACTTATTCATTTTTAAAAATATTCGAGTAGCATCATGATCATCACATATATCAACATAGTTTATTCCCGCTTGGATTGCTGCTCGTGGTATCCAATCTGTAAACATAAAATATGGACCAATATTATTAACAACTAATTTATGATTTTTGAGAACTTCTACCAACTTTTCAAAATCCAAAACATCTAATTTCTGAAAGGCAGCTCTGGTACCTAACTTTTCAGCAATCTTTTTACCTTCAAATTCCCTTATATCTGCTAAAGTAACATTGAATCCACTTTTGACTAAATCAAAAGCAATATATCGTCCAATTTCTCCACAAGCACCTAAGATAATAATACTCATTTATTACCCTCTTTTCTAATTTATAATTTCTTGAATAGTAAGCTTTCTTTTTTTAAAAATATAATCATGAGTATTGACCATACAAGATCATAGGGTATAGCGAAGATAAGTATTATAAAAAATTGAGGATATATGAAAAGATTAATTAGACTAAATATAACCATAATAATCCTTACTATAATATTTACTAAGGGAATAATTACAAATTTCTTTACATCTCGTGCGGAATATATTAAAAGAATTCCATAGCAAAATAAAAACGTACCTGCCATTTGGGTAAAAATTGGTATGTTTTCAAGTCCTATCTGTTCGAAAAATAAATCTAATATAAAAAATAGCAAACCTATAACAATTTCTACTATTCCACCCAAAATTAATAGAATTTTCAAGATATTTTTAGATCTCATAAGTTCCAATTAATTTCTCCTTCTTTTTAACAGTTTTTAAGAGGCGTCATAAATCCCCCAGCATTTCTTTCTGTTAGTGGAACCATTGATTCACATTCTATAATTTGTACATTTTTATCAAAGTAGAATTTACCAATATCTTTGGCTTTAGAATATAGCTCATCAAATAGATTTTTTTCAATTGAATGAAATAAATGATATTTAACTGCAGGTTCTGGTTTTTCCTCAGTATCCCAGACTCCAATGGCGAATCCATCTAAAAATATAGTTGATGTGGCATTTCCTGAACGATCAAAAATGTTGTTATAATTTTTGCTATCAATATATCTTTCTCGCTCCTTATATCCCATTGGATATGGATCAAGTCTAGGTAATAATGAAAACGATGGTTTATCAATACTAGGATGATTCAGCAAGCTTTCAATATCAGAATTGAACAAAAGAAAAGTTCCTTGAATTGATGAGATTTTAACTCTATTAATGTCCGATTCAATAGTGCTAATGGCTTTTCTAATTTCTGTCTTAGTTAGACCTGTCCACCAAGAGAGATCATTTTCTGAAGCGGGTCCATATACTCTTAAGTATTTCTCTACTAAGACTTTTATCGCTTGCTTTTCATTTTCTATTGTTAAATCAATGGCGGGGAAATAATCTTTGAATTTTGCATATTTATTCCTTCGATCTTTCCAATTTTTAATTGGTTTTCCTCTTATTAATAACCCATTGTTGCACATTAACTGAATGATTGCTGGAATATTTGAGTTTGAATTTAATTCCTTTCTTATTTCCAATGCGGATAACTCTCTTCCTTGTAATATATCCATTATTTGTTTAAAGATTTCTTGATATTCTGATAAAGTAATTTTATGAAATTCCATATACTTTTCAAAATTTTTTTCACTTAATTTAAACGTTGCTGCGTGTACTATTGGAATCAAATCTATTGTTTGGATGAATAGAGTTCTTCGCATCCCTCTAATTCTTCCAAGTGTTTTGTTTATATAAAGCTCTTTTTCCAAATCCGACTTCTTGAAATTATTAGTCCTTTCGAATAGTGATAAATAAGAAGTTGTAAGCTCGGTTGAATGAAGGCCACATATATCATCTGTTATTTGTATTATATCATCAATTCTCGATTCATCGGTGAGATGGTGTTTTTCTAAAACAAACCTATTTACATAATTCAATTCAAAATTTTCCATGAACCATCAATTAATTCAATTTTAAAGAACTTATTTAAAAAATGAGAAAAAAAAACTTAAGATTTAAGTTTTTTAAGTAAATAAGCAAAATTTTTACCTAAATTTTTAAATGTTTTAATACCTTCTTCATCGTCTAATACTTCTCCTGGATTCCTTCCAATACCTAAATTCCAATAACTGGACCCCACAACAAACATTTGTTTTATTAGAAAGAAGTAATTTATACTGGAAAACACATGATTTGCACCAGCTCTTCTAACAGCTATTACTGCTGCTCCAACTTTATGTTTTAAATGGCCTCCAGTAGCATATCCAGCACGTTCTATTAACGCTTTCGTGCTTGTTGATAAATCAGAAAAATAGGTGGGAGAACCAATAATTATTCCATCAGCTTCAAGCATCTTTTGAATATAATCATTCATATTATCACCTTCGATGGTACATCTTTGGTCATCATTATCAATGCATTGATAGCATGCTGTACAACCTTGCAATCTTTTGTTACCAATCCATACTATCTCACAATTAATTCCCTCAGCTTCCAATTCTTCCATAACAATATTTAAGCAGTGGTATGTGTTTCCCTCTTTTCTAGGACTTCCATTAAATAATACTACCTTCATTTTTTAAACCTAAAAAATTAATATTTTCAAATTATTTTTCAATAATTATTACAATACTATTAATTTTTATAGAAAATCACATAGTTTTAGGAGTTATCTGATTTGGCGCTTTTTTATTGGTTTGTTTGGATTGTTGGGATTTTGATTTGCATTGTTGTTTACTATTTATACAAATCAAAAAGGATAGATAGATATTTTTGGTATTTATTTTGGGTTGGTTTTATTTTAGGAGTGTTGTGGGAAGTTCCGTTGACATTAGCAAACGAGATTAGCCTGTTTCCTCCCGCAAGTTTCATAATCCCTCCTCCTTTGCCACCTCCATTTTCTTCTATTTTGATAATTATAACCCATAGTTTATGGGATGGTGGCTTATTCCTTTTAGGAGTTTGGTTTATACAATTAATTTGTAAGAAACCAATTCTTGAGAAATTTAAATTAAGTGAACTTATAATATTGATCATTTATGGGCAAATATCTACCTTGATAGTAGAATTACTAAGTACATCAAGTAATGGTTGGGAATATTACGTCTATTTGTGGAATCCTTTATTATTCATATTTAATGGACATAATATTACATTATTACCTCAATTAATCTGGATAGCTGCACCAATTGTTTTTTATCTTATTGCTCTTAAATTGAAAAAAAACTATTTTAAAATTGTTAGTGAACATTGAAACTTATTCTATTCTTTCTATTTTAAAAATTACAGGTCTAAACCAATCAGAGCATCCTGTAATAACAGTACCTTTATTTTTCATTCCTAGGATATTACCGCCTGAAGCAATTGTCATTATATCTTTTCGAATATCTGCCCAAGCCCAGTGGCAGAATCCATCAGGAACCTTTGCAAGATTTGGATCTATTATTAATTCTTGACCCTCTTTAAAAATATCACAGGCTTCAATATCTTTATATTGATCTTCGATATATTCATCAATCAGATCTTTATTTATCGTTCTTTTTAATACTGTTATTTTACAATTTGGCATTAAAGAATTCATTTTTTGGACTCCTTTACTTTAATAATTTTAAAATTCTTTATCTCATATTGATATATGATATAAAGTTTGTGAATAGGTTTAAACTTTAATATGGAAATTCAACCTGAATTAATTGCACCTGTTCAAGAATGGAACACACTTAAAATGGTAAGTGGTTTAGCAGATGCTATTTATTTTGGTGTAAATAAATATAATATGAGGCAAAAGGCTAAAAATTTTGAAAGAGAAGATCTAAGTAGAGTTACTGAATTTTGTCATAACCAAAATCCACAAATTAAAGCATATTTAACCACAAATATTTTAATATATGATAGAGAATTACAAGATTTAGAAGAACTGATTTTAGAAGCAAAAGATGCTAAAATTGATGCTATAATTGCTCATGATCTCGCTGCTCTCAGAATTGCAAAACGAAATAATATTAAATTTCATATATCAACACAAGCTAACATTTCTAATATCGAAACTGCAAAATTTTTCGAGGAATTTGGCGCTGAAAGGATAATACTAGCAAGAGAACTTTCATTAGAACAGATAAAATTAATTAAACACCATCTTTCAAAAACAGAAATTGAATGCTTTGTTCATGGTTCAATGTGTACTTCAATTTCAGGAAGATGCTACCTTTCAGCGACCATCTGTAATTCTGAAGAAAATTCAGCAAACAGAGGAAACTGTGCTCAACCATGCAGGAGAGAATGGAGGGTTATAGATGATGAGAGTAATGAATTCATTTATGATGGAGAGATGTTTTTAAATGCTAAGGATCTTTGCATGATTGAATATATCCCCGAGTTAATTAATGCTAAAATAGACGCATTTAAGATTGAAGGGAGAATGAAAGATCCACTCTATGTTAAAACAGTAGTTGAGTGTTATAGAGACGCCTTAGATAGTTATTTTAATGGAACTTATTCTAAAGAAAAAATAAAAATTTGGCTTGAAAGGCTTTCAATGGTGTTTAATCGTGGTTTCCATTCTGGTTTTTATTTTCATAGACCTACAATAGATGATATTGAATTAAGAAAAAGAGGTAACCTTTCTCCTTATAAAAGGCATTACTTAGGAAAAATCCTCTCGTTTGATCAAAATAGCAAATCTGCTAATGTTTTGCTTGAAAGCTTAGACATTCCGTTAAAATTAGGTGATGAGATAATTATTGAGGGGGCTACAACATATATGATTGAAACTATAAAAACTATGATTTACAAAGGTGAGAAAATAAAAAAAATTTCAAGAAAGGGATATTCTGACCCAGTAAGATTTAATTTACGCTTAAATAAAGAAGTCAAGCCTAACGATAAAATTTATAATATTTCTAAAACATAAAAAAATGATTTTTTTAAAGATTACATAAATATTGCACTATGGTCTCAACATTAAAAATGCGTTTTGAAGAAAAGAGAAAGCGACTTGTTGAAAGTCTCAAGGATAGAGGAATATTAACTAAACCAGAAGTAATTAAGGCAATGTTAATTGTTCCAAGACATAAATTCGTACCAGAAGATGCTGAATCAAGTGCATATATGGATTCTCCTCTCTCAATTGGATTAGGACAAACTATCAGTGCGCCCCATATGAACGCGATGATGTGTGAATATTTGAAATTGAAAGAAGGAGATAAGGTTTTAGAAATTGGAACGGGCTCTGGTTACCATGCAGCTTTATGTGCTGAGTTAGTAGCAACAAAAAATACAGAAAATCCGGGTCATGTATATACTATAGAGCGACATGAAGAATTAGTTAAAAATGCTAGAAGAAGTCTTGAGGCAACCGGGTATGAAAATAATGTTACTGTAATTCATGGAGATGGTACTTTAGGATACCCTAAAGAAGCTCCTTATGATAAAATATTAGTAACTGCCGCTTCACCATCAAAAATTCCTTTACCTTTACGAGATCAATTAAAAGATGGGGGAATTCTTTGTATTCCCGCAGGATCTAAAAATTTTGGACAAATTTTATATATTATAAAAAAAAATAAAGAAGAATTTAAAACAAAAAAAATAACAGGAGTCCGTTTTGTCCCTCTTATTGGTAAGTTTGGATTTGAATCTTAAACTATAAGAAAACTATAGAAAAGATATTTAACGAACTAATAAAATTTGATATTTTAAAATAAGAGTCTATTTCTTAAGCTTTTTTTTAAGCTTTTCTTCCATTAGCTTTTGACGAACATTCTTAACAAATTTATTGTTTTCGATATTATTCTTCAGCGTCTCTTTGTTATACGTCCAGCCATTTCGTTTTCCATTTCCATTAATTCCCATAAACGTCAAAACCAATGCGTATTTTTATGTTTCTTATTTTTATTAGGTCCTTAATATATTTAAAAGTATATTATATCGACAAAATTCCTACGTTTATTCACAAATTTGTTAAGGAAACATAAATATAAATATTAGAAAATTTTAAACGTAAGATGAATTTCTGAGTTCTTTTCAAGCTTGAAAAAAGGAACAACACAAATTCCCTGATAAATTTCTTGATATCCCTCTTCTGTATAAGCATACGCAATTATTGGAAATTTATTAATTTTGATTAATTCATCAATACTGGAAATGTCAACTTCGAAATTTAGATCATAAGATTTATCATATGCTCTGAAAACAGAACCAATATATTCTGACGGCTCTAATAATTTATTATCTGTGTTATCATTAAATTCTCCTTGTTTGCTTTCCCATTGAAATTTATTAGTATCTCCATTAAAGAAAAAAGGGATATCAATAGCAAGATTTATATTTTTAATAATACGGTTTAATAATTCTTCATTTTCAGGGATTTCATTGAAACTTATTCTTAGAGACATTTTAATTTCATTATCTTCTATGTAAATATCTTTTGTAATTCGAACTGGATTTCTTTCATCAGATTCAGGATCTTTTATGCTTCCTCTTCTCTCCATTTCAATGATCGCAATCTTTCCTTCTTTTTCAGTACTGGTGACTCTAAAAGTTCCATCAACAAAATCTCCAAATTCAAAATATTGATCTGCTTGAAGTTGCTCTAATGTAATATCTTCTTGCAAAAATCTAAGTCTTAATAAGCTCTTTTTGAACCTATCGACTAAAACTTCCTTTGTATCTAATTTTTTACTCTCATGATAAGCTTCTGGCCATCTAGTCAAAGTATTTAATAAATTATAGGATTTAGGTTTATAGTCTAATTCAAAAATAGTCCCACCATCATTAGGATTGATATATAAATTAATTAAGTCTGACTCAATTAAATATTCTGTTTTACTATCTTTAAGAAAATCAATTGGAGTTATATAAATATAGGATTTCAGTTTTGGATTAATTAATATCTTTATTTCGTCAATTATTTTCTCAGCTTTTATTAGGTGTGTATAAACTGAAAATCTTAAAAACTGTAAGTAAATTCCACCGAATAAACCATGCCAATAACAATCATTACATTGGGCTTTATATATTTCATCCCAAGCTTCAGCTATTTTTTTTAGAATTACTGAAATTAATTGTTCCTTTTGTACTTTTAATAAGTTTTCTTCAACGTCAATGAGTTTATTTCGTATATGAATCATTTTTTTATGCATATTATTAGATTCTGGATATTTTACCAAAAAATATCTCCAAAACCCTCCACGAAGAAATTGATATATTTCCTTATTTTCTTCATCCTCTCTTAAAGATTTCCTGATCTTCTTAAAGTTTTTTCTAATTTGAGTAGGTAATACCCATTCTTCCATTTTATCATAACTTGCTGTTGGAAGATATACTAAACTTTTTGCAGGAAATTTTTCCATATATTCAGAAAGAGTTAACGATTTTATCCATGTGTTCTTTCTAATTTGCTCTAAAAATGCTGGAATAAAAGGCTTACCTGCATCTCCCTCTTGATGCCCTTGTCCCTCTACATAGCAAATCTGATGTGTAGTTCCCCAAACTCCCATTTTTTCTGCGTCTGATATTAATAATGCAACTCTATCACCTTTTTCATCTGCAACTTTTTTCAGATAATCAATTGACATATAAGTAGGCTTCCAAGGGGTTAAATACCTTAACTCTTCATTGATAGGAAATATTCTTACTGTTTTTCCCTCATTTTCAGTAATATATGTATATAGAGTTCCTTCTTCTGTGATTCCAGTAGATCGGAAATGATTATCATCCACAATCACATAATTTAATCCTGCATCATTCAAAAATGAAGGATAATCTGGTTCCCATACTCTTTCTGACAACCAAGCTCCTTTAACTTCTAATCCAAATTCAATCTTAATCAAATCCGCTAGCTTTTTCATTTGAGCTATTTTATCGCGATATGGGATAATTGCGAATATAGGTTCGTAATAACCACCACCAATGATCTCTATTTGCCCTCTTTTTGCCATTAATTTAATTTTTTCTATGAAATCGGGTTTATTTTTTAATAACCATTCCAATAAATTACCAGAAAAATGAAGGGTTATTTTGATATCTTCAAATTCGAATATATTATCAATAAGGGGCTTATATGATTTAGTATAAACATCTTCAAATACCCAAGGGAAATTGTCAACTGGTTGGTGAAAATGAAAGACTACAGGGAAATTAATGCACTTTTCAGTCATTTCTATGCACATACTTTTTATGTTTAAATATATGTAAAAATTTTTACCTATAAAAGATAACTAATTATATTACTTAAAATTGAAAATTATTGGTCTTTATGATAAATTATTTTGATAAAAATATAATTCAAGGAGTTTGTAATTCAAATGAGTTCAAAGGTTGGCTTCTTTCAAGAAGATGGTTCGGAGATAAATCAGCTTTATCAAATTTAGAGTTTGATATTCAAATACAATATTTTGAAATTATCGCAGAAAGTATTTTTCTAACAATTATCGAAGTAAAAACTCCTAATTATTCGAAAACTTATTTTCTTCCCTTAATCTATTATGAAAAAGTTGAAGATTTTTTAGATTCTAGTGAAAAATCTCATTCTAATATCTTAAAACTTACTGAAAACACATTTAGTAAAAAAATAGCAATTACTATCGAAAATGATCAGAAAGTTATTACACTCAATTTATTGGAGGCAGAGTTTTGTCTTTTTTTCTGGAAGAAATTGCTATTTGATGCTAGCATTTCTGAAAAATTTCCCTCATTAAATTTAGAATTGACACTTTATACTAAGCAGTTTGAAGATGAAATAAATATGAAAAAAGTACAGAATTTAATTGAGGCAGGTTTATACACTGATCGATATGACCTTTCTATTAATCAATTAGGAGGAGGTAATACAACCAATATTTTATTTTCATTAACTTTAACTAATAAAAGAGATCCAAACCAAAAATCCATATCTTATATTTTAAAATCCTATAAGGATTATTCTATTAGCTTAGAGCCATCAATTTTATTTGTTTTAGTAAAAAATAAGTTTCCAAACACTCCGAAAATATATGGGACAATTAAAGTGCAAGATAAAGAGACTATTGGAATACTTGAAAATGTTCCCAATATTGGAAATTTAGGTGATATATATTGGAATGAACTTAATAATATGATTAATACTGTATTCAAAAATGTTGATGAAGACTATTCTAAGTTTAGTGACAAATCAAATATTTCTCAATTAATTAAAGAGAAATGCACTGAAACCTTAAAAGTATCGAAAGAAATTGGAAATTACATTAAGAGTTTACATAAATCCTTAATTCTGCCTGAAAAAGAAGAATATAGTTTAGAAACGGTAGAAAGCAAAATCTATCTTAAAAATTATACAGAAAGATTAAATTCAATGATTTCAGATTTATTTACTAATATGAATGAAAAACCTGGAAGTGCTTTCTTTAATTTACCTAAAATAAGTTCAATTCTTATAGATATTAAAGATATAATTGAAAGATTTCGTTCTGAATTTGTGTCTTCAAAAATTCAAATTCAACCAGTTCATCAAGATTTGCACATGGAACAAATTCTATATAATATTCTTGATGGTCAATATAAATATTATTTTATTGATTATGAGGGTGACCCCCAACTTCCATTAGAGGAAAAAAAAGGAAAGTTTCCAGTAGAGAAAGACTTAGCTTCATTTTTGAGAGCTTTGAGTTATATTAAGTTTAACACTTTACTTTCATTCATTGAGCAAAAAATAATTCGTAAAGATAAATACGAAGTACCAGAAGAAATCCTATACAATCTTTACTTTAGAAGGGCTGCTAGGCCATTAAAAAAAATTCTTGATATTGTTCTTATTGTTCTTAATATATGGGAATTAAAATTAATCGGAAAAATATTGAAAAATTTAAATGTTGATTACATCCTAATCACATATTTCTATATTGAAAGAGCTTTATATGAATTAAATTATGAAATTTTATTCAGACCTAATAAAATAATTGTTCCAATTTTAGGATTAAAAGAAATTGTAGATAAAAATTAATATTCTTTTTCCTTTTAATCAGTTTCTTCTTCAGATATTTTGGCAAATTCAAAAGAATAGTGAGATGATGATCGTTCGATTGGTTGAATCTTGTTATAATAAGCAGTTCTAATTTTGCTTTGAGTTTCGATCTTTGACGATACCCAATCAATATTAAAATCTGGAGTCTGATTATGTATTCGCCAAATGAAAGCTTCAACAAATTTTTGTGGTCCAAATTTCTTATCAATTAAAATATAATCTTCATCATCAACAAATTTTGTGAATAATCCAAGACTATCACAAAAGTCTAGTTTAAATTGAATATCATCTAATCTTCCGTTAATTCTTGCAATATCATTAATAAAATTAGCTAGTTTATTTCCTAAATTGATTTGGTACTCTTCTGATTGATTTTCAATTATTTTTCTCAAATAGCTTCTTTTTATAATTATAAGATCTCGATCATTTAATGATTTTATTGAACTTCTTTGTCGAACGATAAATTTTGACATTTCCAAATAATTTCTGATTAAATCCGCTTTAGAAATTCCTAATTTTCCACGTATCTTTTCAATATTATAGTTTATTTCTTCATCAATTCGAACTGTTATTACGTTTGTAGAATCTTTTACCTTAGTCCGTCTGTCTGATATGTTTTTTCTTGAAGCTGATGATTTTTGATTAGTATTTCGACTCATTTATGATCTCCTAACACATTTTTATTTGTAATATTTGTATTATATTAATGGTTTATGTAACTTATGTAACCTATAGATATAAATGATTGTGTTTTACATTTTATGTCAAAAAATACGTGAAATTAAATACGCAAATAGGATATATATTACCAATTAATTATTTGATTATTGATTATTATATATTAAATAATTCCAAAAATAAATGAATAAGCATTATTACGCTATAATTCAATTTTGAATAAATATTATCGCTTAGTTCTAATTTTAATATAGTTTTAATTCTAATCTTTATAAGTTTCATTAGTAATTTCTATTTTAAAGCTTTTAAGTATAATTTTTTTAGGATTCACTTTGAATAGTAATTATTTTTAGATACAAAAAGCGCTCTGAAAATATAAAAAAATTCAAGATTATTTCTTAATGGGAATTTTCTGGTATTTTTAATATATTTTGACATAATTTTTAATATAAATCAGATATTTATCTTAAATAGATGGTGTTTACCATTTAAAGTTAAATTATAAATATCTCACGCTAAATAGGTCAAGATCTATTAGAAATCCTAAAATTCAGAGTTTAAGCACTTTTGAAGATTTTAGTTTTAATAGAAGAACATTTTATTAAATAAATAATCCTAAAAATAAAAACTAATAGTACTATTTTTTGATATCAATTGTAATCATTGTAGTATTTAGTATTAGAGAATTACAAATAATACACAGAATAAGTATATATATCGTCAAAAATATTGGTTTAGTGTAATCAACCATACAAAAACTATTAAGGGTTGGATAAATAGTTATGGAAATTTCACAAACCGGTATTTTGGAAGTCAATCTACAAAATAACTCTGAATCTATATCTATAGAATCAGATGATCAGATTGAGAAAATAGTTAAAGCTCTATCCTCGCGAACGAGACGTCAAATCTTGCATCACATTCAAGAAGAACCTATGGACGTCTCCAATATTGCAGCTAGTTTAGATATGACAGAAGCTAACATTTCTGCCCAGATTAAAAAACTTGAGGAAGCTGGTTTAATAAAATGTGATTATGCCTCTGGTGATCATGGTGTCAGGAAAATAAGCCGGTTGAGGTTTAATAAATTGATAATAAAATTTTAATCTTAAAGATTTTCTAAAAATAAAAATATTAATTATAAATTAGCTTGTTATTTTTACTGGTTCTTTTATTTTTTTAGTTAGAACAGTTACGTCCAACTTTTTGGTTAATGTTTCATATTTTTCCTTTAAATCTGTTGGTATTCCATTTTCCATTATATATTTCATTTCATCAGATATCATCTCTTGAGTCATCCCCATTGAATGAAGCATATCTACACCACTTTTGATAACTGTTTTTGCAAAACGTGGTATATTTTTACCCATCCAATTGAATTTCCCAAATGGATTAATGTATCTTTTAAGAAGCATTCCTAACCAACCTTTACTAAGGTAATAAGCAGAATAAGCTTCCCCAACTAATTGAAAGATTTCATTAGTGGTTAGTTGTTCTGTACGCATCATTGGATAAAACAAATCGTAATGCCTATAATTATTACTAGTAACCATTTTTTTTTCCGACATTTCTTTGTGAAACTCAGTTCCCGGAAATGCTGTTATAGGTGTAAATTGAATACAAGTTAGATTCAATGATCTAGCAAATTGAATATTTTGCCTTACCATTGTCTTAGTTTCACCTGGAAACCCAATAATTACCCCTCCAAATATCGAAATTCCACGATCTTGAAGTGATGAAACCACTTTTCTAACCATATCAGGAGTTGTATTTTTTTTATTCATAGCATCAAGACTTTGTTGATGTACTGATTCAATGCCAAGAAACACTTGTCTCATACCTGCTTTATGCATTAGATCCATTAACCAAGGATTGTGATATAAGGTATCAACCCTAGATTGACAAGAAAAATATATTTTATTTGGAACTCCTGAACGAATGATATTTTCAAGGATTTCTTTAGTCCGCTTTACTTTAATAGTAAAATTATCTTCACAGAAGAAAATAAAATCGTTTTTCCAATCAATTTCGTAAATTTCTTGCATAATTCTTTTGGTTGATTTTGTTCGATAAGTCACAGGGCGATCTGAATTTCTCCACATTTTTATTATACAGCAAAATTTGCAATTATGTGGACAACCTCGGGAAGTTTCAAGTTGAGCAACTCTAGCACCCAAATAGACATACTTTTTATCATCTAATAAATCTCTTCGAGGCATAGGAAAATTATCTAAGTTAGGTTCTAATTTTCTATCCTTATTATGAATCACTCGTCCTTCGTTATTTTTATAAGAAACTCCATCAATCTCTTTTAAAGAGTTGCTACCTTTTTTTCCATCGATATAATCTATTAATTCACGGAATGTGTGCTCTCCTTCACCCCGAACACTATAATCTATTGCAGGATGCTTTGTTACATATTCGGAAGCTAATGTGGGTTGATAACCTCCGATTATAGTCGTGCAACCATGATCTTTTGCCATTTGAGCTACTTCAAAAGCATGAAATATTTGAGGTGTCATACTTGTGAGAGCTACTACATCACTCTGATTTAGTAATGAACGGAATCTTTTTTCATTATACTTATGGACTTTAAAATCAAATAATTTTGCGTCATGTTCTGGAACCATGGCAGCTATTGAGATTAAGCTTAATGGAGGCCCTTTAATTATTGCATCGAGTCCAGAAGTTAGTCTTGCAGGATTAACATATAAAATTTTCAAAACTTTTCATACCTAAATATTTTTTTTTCATAGTTTTTCAAGGAGAGTGCTTAACTTTATCTAACCAATAATTTTGTAATTATTTTAGGATAATAGAAGAAGCCTTGAGAACTTATTAGTTCATTCTCACCTAATTAAACTATTTAATTAAACTATTTAATTAAAATATGTTTTTAAATCTTAATAAACATTGTTATTTCTACATAGACTTTTTTTTTCATAGAAACTTAAAATAATAGAAATCTATAATTGGAAAAATAACAAGATATGATTTAATATATTGAAATTTAGGTTATTATTTAAAGTAAGATATAAGGGTGTTTTTAATCATTTCAAAATGACCTAAATGCGTTTTAGCAAGGTTGTCAAGTGCTTCTATAATTCCTAATTTTTCAATCCTTTCAGTAATTTGATAATAAGAAGATTCTTTTAATTTTTTTAATAGTGTTTTATTTTTCTCAAGGTTTTCTAATAAAAATTCATTTGGATTCAATTCATGGATTCCTAACATTGCTTGGATGATTCCAATTAACATTGCATCGAAGGTAATTCGGAGAATTATTTCTTGATCAAAATTTGAAGATATTGGCAATAAATAAGTTTTAAGCATAGAAATTGATTCTTTAAACAGGTCTATAGACTCATTTCCTAATTGCTTAATTCTCTCATTATACTCACGATTTTCAGATGCTCTTAAACATAATGCAGATACAGTTAGGTATTCTGCAACAAAATGAATGAACCTAGCTTTTGCGTTAAGATATGTATTTTTTGATTCTTCCTCATCAATAAGATCATCTAATTCATCCAAAGCTTTTCTAAAGTAGGAAGCAATATCAGAGAATTTTTTAGCAGAATCTTCGAACTCTCCCCTTGATAATAAATTTAATGCTCTTTTTTCTTCCTGTTCATATAACTCATCAAATTTATGTATTTTCATAACTGCTAGTAATATCAAACGCTTTCCTTCATCTTTTTTAATTTGAGAACGCTCAAATGCTTGTCCTGCTTTTAAAAGAAGTATTGAAGATAAATTATTATATTCCTCCGGATCTGTTTTAAATAAATAATCTGAAGCTTTTTGCCAAGATTCTCCCGCAGTCTCCCAATCATGCATATTAAAAGAAATATTTCCTAATTGTATTAATAATTTAGCGGAAACTTCATCAAGTTTTAATTCTTCAGTTTTTCTAATGATTGATTTTAATCTATAGACTGCCTGAATATTATTTTTAAATCTCGAGATAATTTGGGTAATTCTGGTGAATAATTCATCTAATTTAAGGTAACTGCCAAGATCAAGGTAGATTGAGGCTGCTTTTTCATAAATTTGGATTGCTTCTTTTCCTTTCCCGCGATCTGCAAGAGTTTCTGCTCGATCAATTAACCTTATAGCTTCTATCTCTTTCTCATCATTATAGTCATTATTGATCATTCTTTTTTCTCCAAAAATACTAGTATTTGTAAAAATCTAATTTTTAATAGTTCAATACAATTTACTTCAACTTAATTAAGATATTAAAATCTTAGTATTAATAGCTTTTTATAAAAAAATTTTATATTTCTTTATATCTTTGTATTAAAAAATCAACGCATCGTTCTATTAAAATTGTTTAAAGAGCTTTATATTTCTGCTTTTTAATATTTCTCGAAATTCTATTGATTGATATGCAGATGCAAATGATTCTTGAGCATCCTCGATTGCGCCATAAAAAATGAAGTTCGAAAACCAAGTTACGATGAACATTATACTAGCCCTTCTGTATCGGGTATGAAATTTAATATTTAAACGAGGTGAAGAATATTGAAAAAGAAAAAGGTTTGGTGCAGTTCCAACAGGAAATTTCAATGATTTACTAATCAATTGTTGAGTTTCTAAGATATGAGCTAAACTTTCTAAATTAACAACTCCTCCATCAATCCATATTCTCTCAACACCAATATTTTTTAATCCATTAATTATATTCACATTATTAGGTTGATTTTTTTCGGTAAGATATTTATATCTCTGGGTAGAAGTCATGTTTTCTGAGCTAAGAATCAAAATTACTACAGATTTTATTTTATTTTTTTGTAAAACTTCTACTTCTTTCTTATTTTTTAGATTTGAAATAGTATTGTAGATGTATTGGTGTGGGTTGATTCCATTTTCTTTAAGATATTCAATCCCTGCTATTCTTGACTCAAGATTTCCTCCTAAAATGAAAGGAGGGTTAAAATGATCCAAATAAAATTCCAAATATTTAACCATTGATTTTGGAGTAGTAGCAGAAATTTCTATTAAATTGGGAATTTTATATTTTTCTGATAAGGATTGATGACTTTCTATGCGTTTGATAGCCTTTTGAGTGTTAAATAATTCTGGATTTTTCCTGTCTAGAATTGTCTCATTCTGATAAAAAATTGTACCAATAAGGATGGGTGGAGAATCAAATTGTCCTCGACCTAATTTTAGATTTCCATAAGTATAATAATCAACATCATTCATTTTGAGATCAACAAATAAATCTAATACTATTAATAGGAATAAAAAACTATTTAATCTGCTTACTTTTTCAGTAGAAAGATATTTTTTCTATATTTTTCCTTAAATCAATAATGTAACAAGATTATATGTATGGAGACTATTAATTATTTAAGAATTAAAAAACAGTTCGGAAATTCTAAAAAAAATTTGATTAATATGGATGATGAAAACATTTCACAAGTTAATGTTGCAGCATATTATCTCGCAGAAAAAGGCTATACTTATGATAAATTATGTTGGATGCTTGCTGAAAGACAGTTGCTCATTCAAAGAGACCCTAATTACAATCAAAAAGGTAGAATAAGGGAAAAAGCTGCTGAAATATTTTATTCTGGTCCAACATATGATGTGTTGTGCTACTTAATTTCGGAAATAGATATTATGATGAAATTAAGAAAAAAGTAGCGATTTAATAGGTTCAAAACACTCTTGTTTAAAGATTTAATAAAGATGGAGTTTTGTATCACAAGTGCGACATTGGCCTCCCTTTAATTTTTTAAAACAATCCTCATGATAAAGAGCATTACATTGAAGATTCCCACATTGAACTGCGGGTTGTCCTTTCTCAAAGATTAAATGACAAACTGGACATGCATTAAAAAGTGCTTCTTCTCCAAGTAACCCAACATCTTGAATATATTTAGCGGGCATTAATTCAGGTTTTTTAACTGTTTCATCTTTCAAACCCTTTGTAAGTGTACGTAATTTCTGAATTTGGGTAATTTCTATAGGAATTTTTAAGAGATAAAAGCAATGAGGACATCTAGCAGTACCAGATCTTCTTACTTGATGATTTTTTTGAGAGTCTGCCCATGCTGCTAAACAGTGGATATGAAAAGGTGTAGTACAATTAGGACAATATCTCCCTGTAATATAAAAAGTGCCCTTTGTATAGGGATTTTGATCAGAAAAACAAATCGAACATTTTTTAAAATCGCCTTGTCCTCGTATTTGTTTTAAACGTTGTTCTTGATCTTTTGTTAAGTCTTGGACTCTTAATAAATCTGCTGCGATTTTTCTAAGAAAAGCTGGATTATCTATAAGAACTTCTTTTCCAGTCCCGTATTTTTTATAATTATCATCTGCAATCTCTTGTGCTGATCTATTTAATGACTCATGATCATTACTATAGAAGTATCTACCACCTGTAATATCACTTATTTTCTTTAAAATATTATCTTTTCTTGTATTTCCAAGACCAAAGGCGTCAATTCTGATATTTAATCCTTGAGCAAGACGTGCCATTTTTAAAGGATCAACAGCAGACTTCATGTAGTTTCCATCAGAAATCAATACTATTCTTGGAGTTTTAGCGCCGATTTTACGTAATTCAGCTATTAAGGTTTTGATCGACAATGCTAAAGCATCACCCATCGCGGAGTATCCTCCACATTTTAGTGAATTCAAGGCTTTATTAAGGTTTTCTTCGAAACTAGAGGTCGTAAAGTCCATTATCTTTTTCGGCGTATTAGAATATTTTATCAACGCAAAAGCACTTAAACTATCTATATTAAATCTTTCCCTTATCAATGTTTTTACTGCTGAAATACAACAAGTTAATCTATTAGGACTGAAATCCTTTCTAAACATCGACCTTGACGTATCTATACAGATAACAAGATTCTCTGGAATTCTATTCTCTGACATGTTATTTACAGTATTTACCGGGTCTAATTTTTAATGTGTAGCAAATGATCTTTTTGATTTACTCTTTTTTTAATTGTTTATTAAGTACTAATTAATTAATACTGCTTCAATTAGATAAAGTTTATTTTTACAAAAAAAAATAATATTTAATAAAACCTAATTTACTATTAACATTAAGAATATTAGTAAAAAGAATATTGATATTAAATTTG
>JAEOTV010000143.1 GCA_016839635.1 Promethearchaeota archaeon
TATTAAGAGAAAAGGGGGAAGCTAAACGTGTTCATTTACGTGTAAGTTGTCCTCCTATTATTAGTCCATGCTATATGGGGATCGATTTTCCAACTAGGGATGAATTAATTGCGGGAAGATTTCAAAATCTTTATGGTGAGGCATATATAAAAGAAATTCAGAAAAAAATTGGACCAGATACATTATTATATCAAACAATTGAGGATTTAACTAAAGCAATTAGAAAGAGTCAAAATCAATTATGTTTGGCGTGTTTAACAGGAAATTATCCGATAAAATCAGTACAAAAATTAGCGGAATTAGAAAAATCAATAGTTAAAAGCAGAACCTAATTAAATCGCTCTTTATTCTACACCATCCCAGCAGTAAGTACATATCCTTTCTTTAGGTAAACCTATAGCTTTAACTAAGTCCTCAAGCCGTTGGTATTGCAAAGTTGTCAATCCTAACCTTTTTCTTATAACATCAACCATAGCCTTGAAGTTATCAGAATCGGGGTCAATATATTCAATAGGATCATCAATATTTTTTCCAATTAATTCCTTTATTGCCCATCTCCCTGCTAAATCTAATTCTGAGCGAGATCGTGAGAAATTTAGAAATTTACAGCTGTAAACTAATGGCGGACATGCAGGTCTCATATGAACTTCTTTAGCGCCATATTCGTATAGTCGTTGAATCGTCTTTTTAAGCTGAGTCCCGCGAACAATTGAATCTTCACAGAAGAGTAAACGCTTTTGGTTAATAAGTTCTTTAATAGGGATGAGTTTCATTTTTGCAACTTCATCTCTAATTGATTGTTCTTGAGGCATGAAACTACGAGGCCAAGTAGGAGTATATTTTACGAATGGTCGTGAAAAAGGAATTTTAGCTTCACTTGCATATCCTACAGCGTGCCCCGTACCAGAATCTGGAATACCTGCAACGAAATCAACTTTCGTTTCATCATTTTTTGCTAATAAAGACCCGCAATTATAACGAACAACTTCTACATTAATATCCTCATAACTAGATGCTGGATATCCATAATATACCCATAAAAAACTACATATTTGCATTCTGTCTCCAGGTGGTTTTTTTTGTTCAAATCCGTTCTTACCTATAAAAACAACTTCGCCAGGTCCAAGAAATTTTGTACTTTTATAACCTAGATTTGGAAATGCACAGGTTTCCATAGTAATAGCATAAGATCCATCTTTATCTCCTAATATAAGGGGGGTTCTTCCGAATTTATCTCTAGCTGCATAAATACCTTCACTTGTTAATATTAATATAGTACATGATCCATCTATCATATCTTGAACTTTTTGAATTCCATCTACAAAACTATCACCTTGACTTATTATTGTTGCCACCAATTCTGTAGGGTTTATTTCACCTCCATGCATTTCTGAAAAATGAGATCCATTCGTTAAAGCTTCTTTTGCTAAACTATCCATGTTATTAATTTTTCCAACAGTACAAATAGCAAATACGCCTAAGTGGGAGTTAATGATTAATGGTTGATCATCAAAGTCGCTAATCACACCTATACCTTTATTACCATGCATTTTTTTAATACTTTTCTCAAATTTTGACCGAAACTGAGTTTTAGTGATATCCTTGATAAATCTTTGAAAGCCTCCTGAGTTTTTTACTGCTAATCCTCCTCTTCTAGTCCCTAAATGAGAATGATAATCTGTTCCAAAAAAAAGATCTTCTATACAATCCGAATTTGAAGAAACACCAAAGAGACCACCCATAATTATTTCACAATATATTGAACGAAAATATATTATTAAATAAAATTATTAATCCAATATGATATGAAAAAGCTTAGATGCACCTAAATAATTTGGAAAAATATGTATAATTAATTTGTTATATTAGCTCCCGGTATTTCTTCTCTTTCAAATCTATTCATAATTATTGCGTTGTTTGGGCAAGTTACAGCACATAATCCACACCCAACACATTTTTTAGGATCAACATTTGCAATATCATCTATAATTATTGCATCAAATTTACATCTTTCCACACAAGTTCCACATGCAGTACATACATCTTCAATTATATATGAAATGAAATTAGCTTTTGCTATAGCTCTTGGATTATCTAATCTTGTTAATCCTTTCAGCATTCCGCAGCAACACTCACAACAAGCACACAATATAGTACAATTTTCCGCTCTATTATCAGTACAATGGACTAATCCTACTTCTGATGCTTCTTTAGTTATTTTTATAATATCGTCTTTAGATGCTGATTTAATAATTGGGTCCCCTATTTCTAATATAGCTTTAGCATAAGGACCAAATAATATACAATTATGAATGGGATATTTGTCTACACATTCTCTTATTCCCTCAAGTTCTGCTCTGTTTCTGCATGGGCATGGAATTATAGCAAAGTCGTCCCATTTATCAATAACACTATAGACTTCTTCAATTGGGATAATTTCTCGGTGTGGTTCAATTTCTTCACTAACGGTTAGTACTCTAAATCTGGGAACTCCTTTTCTACTATTTTGCCAAGTTTTATAATATCCCTCTTCAGTATAGAATTTTCGACTTAAATAAGCAAATTTCTTTGCTTCATCTTTATTATCTTCATAATTTACTTTTAAAATAAATGGCATATCATAAACAAAAAGAGGCATTAGTTGTGCATAACTTTTACCTAATTTAATTACGAAACCTCTCTTAGCAGGTATTTCAAGCTTGTTTATTATTGTATTTTTATCAATTCCCGTAATTTTAGCAAGTTTAATAATAGATATTGTTTCTGGAAAAACAGGCAAAGAAATAACTAATTCCGTTATTTCAGGTTCATACATCAAACTAAGGTATTCTAAATATGTTTCAGTAGGTTCCCCATTCTCATCTTTTGGAAAAGATTGAGTTTTTCTTTCTAATTTTTTTGCAATTTTAACTAGATCTTCCTTATGTTTATTAGAGACAATCATGGTGCTCGAAAAATAAAATATTGATTTACACTTAAATTTTCACATGATTATTAATTATCTAGATGTTGGAACAATCCTCCAATTAGTTGTCCAGTACTGATACCAGCATCTCCAGGAGCAATCAGATTATGTTCTAAAAAAGTAAACCCTTCTAATTCAATATCTTTTTTGATAGTTTTTGCGAATAAATAATTGTAAGCAACACCTCCAGTTAATCCAATTTTATTAATTCCATGTGTTTCAGCAATTTTTTTAGCAATATTAGCAAATGAACGTGCTAATTCTATATGAAATCTAGCAGCAATATCTGATGGTTGATATTTCTTTTCTTTAGATAAATCTATAATATCTAGAATAAGTTTCGAACTATTTATTATTGAGATGCCTTTTCTTTTATTTATATCAACTTTCAGTTTAACATTATCAGGGTTTCCTCTTGAAGCTAACCCTTCAAGTCTCATTGCAGGTTCCCCTCTATATGTTTGTATATTAGTTGCTCCTAA
>JAEOTV010000144.1 GCA_016839635.1 Promethearchaeota archaeon
TGAAAACAGCTAAGAATGGTAATATTACCAGAGATATGGAGATTGTCGCTCAAAATGAACAAGTAGATGTTGATTTTATAAGGCGAGGTATTAAAGAAGGAAGAATTATTATACCTAAATCCATTCGAAGGAACTTAGATTCTCCTATTGGCATTGGAAAGGGACTTCTAGTAAAAATTAATGCAAATATTGGTTCTTCTAAAACAGTTTGTAATATTGAAGAGGAACTAGAAAAAGCCAAAGTCGCAGTAAAATTTGGGGCAGATACTGTTATGGATTTAAGTACTGGCATTACTGAGGTAAATGTACAAACTATCCGAAAACATATTCTTGCTGAACTAAAGGTCCCTATCGGTACAGTTCCAATATATCAGTCAGCTTTAAGAGCAATAGAAACAAAAGGAGCTATAATCCATATGGATGAAGATGATATGTTTAAGGTCGTAGAAGAACAAGCAAAAGAAGGAGTTGATTTCTTTACCATCCATGTCGGAGTAACAAAAGAAATCGTGGATTATCTAGTCGAGCACCCGAGAACCATGGGAGTCGTCTCGAGAGGAGGTACATTCTTAGCATCTTGGATTCTTGAAAATGAAATGGAAAATCCTTATAATCGTAGATATGATTATTTACTTGAAATGGCTCAAGAATATGATTTCACGTTATCTTTAGGAGATGGTATGAGACCAGGTTGCATTTTTGATTCTACAGATTATGCTCAGATACAAGAATTACTTGAAATTTCTAAATTAGTAAAACGAGCATGGAAAGCAAATGTCCAGGTTATGGTTGAAGGACCTGGTCATATTCCTGCTAATGAAATTGAGAGAAACATTAAATTACAAAAATCTTTGTGTGACGAGGCGCCATTTTATGTATTAGGGCCGTTAGTAACTGATATAGCTCCAGGATATGATGATCTTGTAAGTGCTATTGGAGGAACAATTGCAGGATTAGCTGGGGCGGATTATTTATGTTATGTAACCCCCTCAGAACATCTAGGGCTTCCAACAAAAGAAGAAGTTAAAAGAGGGGTTATTGCATCTAAAATAGCAGCTCATGCTGTAAACATTGCCAAATATCGTAAAAGAGCTTCAGATTGGGATTATAAAATGGATATTGCCCGAAAAAATTTAGATTGGGAAGGAATGATTAAACATTCCATCGATCCAGATTTAGCAAGAGAAATCCATTATAGAAATGGAAATGCTATTGATAATGAAGTTTGTAGTATGTGTGGAGAATTCTGTGCCATTAAACTCTTAAAAGACGCATTAGAAAGTAAGAAAAAGACTAAAAAATTGATCTAAGCATCTTTTTAGTTTATGCCTAAAGCGTTTGGACACGACTTACGACACAAATTACATCTTTTTAGAGTGTAACCTTTTTCTGTTTTGTAAATAGAATGTTGCCTACATGCTTTTTGGTTAACAGTAATCCCATCTAATGCTCCTTGAGGGCAAGAATCAAGGCAGATTTGGCAATCTGTTATACATCCTTCATAATCTGCAAGAGGATCTCCATCTAAATCAACATTTACTAATACTGCTCCAAGTTGGATCATATTACCATATTTTTCATTTATTAGCATTGTATTTTTTCCTAAAACACCTAATCCTGCAAGATAACCTGCATGTCTTAGCGATAAAATTGCTCTACCATATGATCTTTCAGGTTCCCAATGCTCATAGGGATCATCAGATGGAATAGGAACGCAACCTATGTCTAATTCTTCAAACATTTTGATAATTTTCAGTGTCATTGTGTCTACTTCATTAATAATTATTGAACCAAAATGGGAATAAGGGACTAAATTATTCGCAGAAAGAGGGGTTATAGGGACTTTAATAGCAAAAGTTATTACAGTTTTACATTCTTTATAAATATCTAAAGGGTGAAAACCCTTAGGTGCATCATTAAATCTATTAACTGGGGCAAATCCACATAAATCCGCTCCTAACTCATTAATTCTTTCTTTAAATCTTTGAGAATCAATCATAATGCATAATAGTTGATTTTAGTGGTTAATAAAAGTAGAGATTACTTAATCTTATTCATTAAGATATTGCATCAAGTATTTTCTTAAGTTTTATTATCATATCCTTTGAATCTTTACCAAATAACCTAATCATCGGTTCCTTTCCAATAGCCCCCTTATCCCAGATAATGTCAGGAATTCTACCATTTCTCTCTGAACTTTCTTTAATTAACCATTGCATTGTTGAAAATTCTTTCTTTTTGATATCTTCTGGTTGAGCTTCTCTTACAATTTCCCTTAATTGTAAATCAGTCTTTTTCTGAAGCATTGAAATCCATTTAAAGTCATATTTCAAGTTCATTACAAAATTAATAGAATTATCAAACTCTTTTGCAGAAAGGATTAACCTAGCAGTATGATCAGATACACCAAACTTGATTTCTCCAGAAGCTTTTGGAAAACCATTAATAATTGTAATTCTTCCTTCTATCCCCGCAATATTATCCTTTTTAGTAGCATTTGGAAGTGATCCAGAGATATTCATTCTAACTTCAGGAATTAATTTACTGAAGTCTTTTGATTGAGAGATCTTATTATAAATTTCTTTGATTTGATTAATAACTTTCAGTTGTTCATTCGAGAATGTTAAATCTATCATTTTACCATTATCTGGCAATTCGATAAACAATTGAAACTTGTTATCAAAGAAATTTTCCGCTTTACCAATAGCTTTCTCTATAGAATAACCCTTAGCTAGGAATGCTGTAATTACAGATGAAAAAACACAACCTGTACCATGAATATTCCCCTTAAAATTTACTTTTTTTTTCTTGTAAAAAAGAAATTCACTTTTCAGTTGACCATTTATATCTTTGTTAATGAAAACAATATCAGAAATCTCATCATTCTTGCTTTCTATGCCTTTGATAACGACTGCTTTTTCAATGCTCTTAGAGTCTCCATTAAGATATAATTTATTAAGTAATATTTCTGCGGCTTCCTTTAATTCATCAATATCTTCATTTGATACATTCATCAAATTTTTGTTTGAATAGAAAGAAGCTTCTTCTATATTGGGTGTGATTATTTTTACATTTGGAAATAAACTTTTTTCAATTTCTAACTCCAAACCTTCACTAGAAAGTCTTTCTCCTGCACTAGCAATTGAAATAGGATCGAGGACAGGATTTAGATTATACTTTTTAATATAATGAACAATAATATCTATTGCTTTAACATCTGGAATCATACCAATTTTCACATATTTTATGGGATAAACTGTTAATATTGCGTTTAATTGATTATCTAATTCATCTGAAAGAGATTTATATCCAATAAATTTCGTAGCTGTTTGATATGTAATCGCAGTAATTACAGAAAAAGGATGAACTCCACATCTGTCAAAAGTCCTAATATCTGCTTGAATTCCAGCTCCAGAAGTAGGATCTGCTCCCGCAATTGTTAAACAAAGGGGTTTCATAATAATTATAGGTTCAGAAACAATAAATTTATTTACTTTCTTTTATTCGATCATAAGCCCATTGAGCTTTGTCTTTAAGACCAATTTTCTCGTAAGCTTTACCTAATAACAGAAATCCATCTGGATAATCAAATCTTATTTTAACTAATTTAAATAAAAAATTTATGGCTAAATCATACCTCCCTTTTAAAAAATTAGCTTTACCCAATAAAAAAAGAATTTTCATATTGTTATCATCGATTGCAGTTTCACTATATGAATCTAAAAGTTTATCAATAGCTTCATTATAATTTTCCTCTTCAATGAGCTTTTCAATTGTTTCAATAAATTTTAGAAATACTACCTTATTAGCAACTTCTTGCACTTTTTTCATTGATTCTCTATGCAATTCCTTATCTAAGGCATCCTGTTTTTCTTTTTCTTTTTCTTCCTTATAATCTTTGAATTGATCAATTATATTTTGAGGATATGGCTCACTACATAATGGACAATTTTGCGAATGTAATAACCATTCAGCTAAACAGGTTTTGTGAACAAGATGTAAATTATTACAACTTTTGAAAGAATCTGTGTTTTCATTTATATTTAAATGGCAGATTATGCAAGAGGGCATTGTGTATTATCCTCGTTTTTTGAAAGATTCAACATTTTTCATTTAGTATAATAAATTAAAAATACTAACTATTTTTAAGAATATCGAAGTCGAAACTTCCTTAAAAATAATATATAAAAACAATTATTATTATTATAAGGTTAAATACATTTTTGTGCTATTATAGTTTATAAAGGGTAGAAAGTCTTATGTCAATAAATAGAAATGAGCTTTTCACTGAATTATTCAGCCAATTCTTAGATGTTAATAATGATGTTGAAGCAGTTATAGTAAGTGATAAGCAGGGTTTAGTTATTGCAGGGGAAAAAAGAAGCAACGTAGATATGGAAATCGTATCAGTGTTAACTTCCATAATTAACCCAATCATCGAACGGATTCGCGATGAATTCATGTTCAAAAAATTCGGGACTGCGAGCTTTGATACAGAATTCTATAGGCTGTTATTCATTTCCTTGGATGAACAAAGAACATTAAGCGTTGTTTTGAATAATTTAGCATCTATCGATAAAGCATCACCATATGCATATCTACTTGCTGAAAAATCTGTTCAAATACTTAACGCGATGGAGGGTGATTACATACAGCTAAATATTCCTAGCTTTGAATACGAAACAGATGAAACTGCTTATTCTGACAGGTTGAGAAATCAAATTTACCAAATGCGGTTAGATCAAGGTGGATTATATCGTTTCAAATTTGTTATTATTGGAAATCATGAAGTAGGAAAAACTAGTCTTGTTAGAAGATTTGTAGAAAATAAATTCTCTCACGATTATCGAGCTACTATCGGGCTCAATATTTTATCGCATTCAATTGAATTCTTTGGAAATAACATTATCTATAGCTTGTGGGACGTGGGGGCTCAGCAATATTTCAAGCGCTTCAGACAGACTTACTACTTAGGTACGCAAGCAGCATTTATAGTTTTTGATCTCACTAATAGGAAATCCTTTGAAAGTGTTAAGGAATGGTTTAAAGAATTAGAGGATTTTATAGGAGGAAGAGGGATTCCAATAATCATAATTGGAAATAAAACGGACCTTAAAGACCAAAGAGCTATAGATTATGAAGAGGGAGTTAAATTAGTTAATGAATTATCTGACAAACCAAATATCAAAATATCTTATATTGAAACTAGTGCATTATCAGGAGAAAATGTAGAAGATGCATTTACATTAATCGCCTATCATTATATCTCTAAAAGTAAAGAAGATGAAGAAGAAAGAGTTAAACAAGATTTAATAGAAGAACTCAATTCAATCTTAAAAGAAAGAAAAGTAATAGGTGAAATTTTAGACCCATTATTAACTTTAACCGTAATTTCAGAAAATGAATTCTGGAGCCCTGGTTTGCAAATTCTTTCAGAAATCAATGATTTAAATGAGTGTGAAAAGATTAAAGACAATAGAGAAGAGAAAATCTATAAATTCTCAAATGGAGTGATCCTAAAAAACTATCTTTACCATAATTTTGAAGTTTTTGATTCTGATGGAGTGTTTTGCATTTTTGACGCTCGAGATAAAGATCATATAGATCCAAATTGGAAAGATGTTGTTGTTAAAATTATTAATGATATTGAAAAGAATAAGGTTGTATTGATTGGGATTCGGGTTTCAGATAGAAGCGATTGGTCAGCTATTATGGAAGAATTTAATGTAAACGAATTACTAGAACAAAAGATGGTATCCTTACTATTTTTTAAGCTAGGACTCGAATATCGATTAGAAATATATGATCAGCTAAAGGTCATGTTAAATACAATAAAGTATCTTTAATTACTAACAGTCGTGAAATTATACAGAGAAAAGAAGATAACTGGCAATTAATAATCAAGAATAAAAATACCTATAACATATTTATTATAAATAAGTATACGAACAAATCATTATATTATTTAAGAGTAGTGAATCTATTGCCATTACAAAAAAATAAGCTATTCAAAGAATTATTTAACAAGTTCTTAGAAAGTAATAAAGAAGTAGTAGCTATTATTATATCAGATGTAGAAGGTTTGATTATTGCTGGAGAAAAGAGGAAGGATATTGACATTGAATTAGTTTCTGTCTTAACCACAATTGTCAATCCTATATTAAGTCGTATGCGAAATGAATTTGATTTTCAAAAATTTGGGAATGCCAGTTTTGATACGGAAGATTATCGCCTTTTATTTATCTCCATTGATGAAGAACGAATTTTAAGTATAGTTTTAGAAGGTTTTGCTTCAATTGAAAGTATGTCTCCATATGGACTTTTCCTTGCTGAAAAAACAGCCCAAATTATAACTGCTGAAGAAGGAGATTTAATTCAAGTTTCAATTCCAAACTTTGAGTACGAAGCTGGAAATGTTGATAGGCTGAAAAATCAATTATATCAAATGCAATTAGGATTAGGTGGTGAGTATCGCTTCAAATTCGTAGTTTTAGGTGATCATGAAGTAGGTAAAACCTCTATTATCAGAAGATTTGTAGAAAAAAGATACACTATTGATTATAGGGCAACTATTGGTCTCAATGTATTATCTCATGAATTCGAATTTTTTGGAAATCAAATTGGCGTTACTCTTTATGATATAGGTGCTCAAAAATTCTTCCGTCGTTTTCGTAAAGTCTATTATTCGGGAGCTCAGGCAACTTTCATTGTATTTGATCTTACAAATCGAGAGTCATTTGATCACATTAAAAGCTGGTATGATGAATTGAAGCTTTTTACCCCCAGAGAGGATATTCCTATTGTAATAATTGGAAACAAAACTGATTTAACTGAAGAAAGAAAAATTTTCTATCAGGAAGGGGCAAGATTAGCTAATAATTTATCCCAGAGTGAAAAGATAAAAATTTCATACATTGAAACTAGTGCGTTAAATGGTAGCAATGTAGAAGATGCCTTTAACTTAATTTCATATCATTATGTAATGAAAAGCAAAGAGATCGAAGAAGGAAGACGTGGTGATATTTTACTTGATGTAATTAATTCAATATTGAAAAAGAAAATTGTTTTAACCTTATCTTTAATAACAGAGAATTTACAATGGAGTCCTGGATTACAGATCATAACGAATATTAAAAAATTAGGAAATAAATCTTTGATAAGAGACTATGATGATGAGGAAGTTTATCAGTTTACAAATGGTTTGATTTTAAAACAACATCAATATTCTGCTATTGATGATCTTTCCAGTTCTGATGGAATTTTTTGTATTTTCGATGCCCGAACCAAAGAAACTATAGATCCAAAGTGGAAAGATATAATAATAAAAATCATAGACAATTCAAAAGAAAATGGAGTAATTTTAATTGGAATTAGAGCTTCTGAGAGTAGTAATTGGTCTGAGATAATCGAAGAATTAAACATTGATGAATATCTTGAAAAAAAATTGGTGGATCTCTTATTTTTTAGAATTAGCACGGATTTCAGGCTCGATATATTTGATCAATTGAAAGTAATGCTTTCTGCTATAGATAATAAATATTAAGGAAAGAATAGAATTGGGTAATTTCTTTACTCTAATTATAGAATTGGTAATAATTTATAGCTTTTTAATCCACCCCAGTTAGAAAATCCGAGATCAAAAAAGATCTCAGTTCTTATAGCTCAGATCCGTATCTACCAGCTTTCTTCTCAGACATCGCAATTCTGTCGATCGGATGAAATTATTAACCCAAACATATTCTATCGAAAATTTTACGCAACTTTTAAATATTTGAAAGAAGTAATATAACATAATAAAGTTCATATTGAAAAATTTGGACTTTGTGTAATTATATTTGAAATTAAAAGTGGAGGAATAATAAAATGGCCAAAAAAGTTTTTGCCTGGTCCCCAGTACGTAAGTTGATGAAAGACAATGGCGCTGAGATGGTCGCTCGAGATGCTGTGGATGCCTTAATTGATTATCTTGAAAAATTAGCTAAAGGCATGACAAATAAAGCTCTTGAAATGACAAGACACGCCGGGAGAAAGAAATTAACTCTCGATGATATGGGCTTGGCAATGACGATCAAATAAGCTATAGAAGCTAGTTTTAAATTAAAATCGTTTTTTTTTCTTTTTTTTTCTTTTATTTATTTTGATTAAATTCTAAAGCTAAAATTAAAATGATGAAGGTTCATTAAGTTATCCTAATTTAGAGATATATTTTATAGGGGATAAAATATGCCTATATTAGATAGATCAAAAATTCGTCCCGAAATTCTCAAAAACATAGATGAAAGTGCGAAGATTCAATTGAAGGGTGTTTTAGAATACCTTAAACTTGAAGAAAATAAAGGATTCAATCCGCAAACTTATATGCAAAAAATAGCAGAAGGAAATGATAAATTTTTTGAAAAGTTATCTAAGAACGAAGGAAGCGTAGAAGATTTTTATGGATTTTTCACAGATGAGGAAATGCATAAGCTGGCAAAATTTTTCCGATATGTTATTGAATACTATATAGAGTCGCAATTAAAAAAACATCCATTACCAGAAGGCGTTAAAATAGAAGAAATTAATGTTGATGGGGTCCATGCAGAGTGGCAAATAGTACCCGGAGCTAAGGATGATAAAGTAATTTTGTACTTTCATGGTGGAGGTATGGTTTTAATGTCTCCCAGAACTCATAGAGCTTTAACAATAGAAATCGCAAAACTTACTAAGATGCGTGTATTAAGCGTTGATTATCGTCTTGCGCCAGAACATCCCTTTCCCGCACCATTGGAAGATTGTGTTAAAAGTTATAAATGGCTTCTCACACAAGGGATAAAGGCAGAAAATATTGTAATTGCTGGAGATTCAGCAGGTGGTAATTTAACTCTGACAACTCTAATAAAATTACGAGATGAAGGAATACCTTTGCCTGCTGGAGTAGTAGCATTATCCCCAGCCACCGATTTTACGGATAGTAGTAAAACTTTTTATGAAAATGCTGAAACTGATCCGATTTTAGCAGATAGAGGAGTATTTTGGTGGTTAGCGGCTTTTTTAGCAGGATCAGACCCGAGTAATCCATTGATTTCACCATTATTCGCAGATTTGAAGGGCTTACCCCCAATCCTTATACAAGTAAGTACAAGTGAAATGCTTTATGATCATTCAACAAGATTCATAGAAAAAGCTAAAAAATCAGGTGTTGATGCTAATTTGCAAGAATGGAAAGATTCTATCCATGTTTTTCAAGGATTTGGATTATATGATTTGCCTGAAGCAAAAGAAGCTATCACAAAAATCGGAGATTTTATTCAAAATCTTTTTAAAAATCAATAATTATTTTTTTTTCAACTCTTCAATTAATTAAGGAGGCAATAAGGTTATTTTTTCTGCTCTTCTAACCTAATTTAGAAATTTTTGAATAATCATCATAAATCCACCCTTCACCATAAATTATCTGATCAGATAGAATGTTTTAATTTTTTTTATTAAATAAAGTCCAAAATATTCCCACATAGCCTAAACTTAATACGGAATGGCTCATTTATACAATTATAATAAAAAAAAAATATAACGACGTGGAAAATGTCAGAAAAAAAAGAAGATAAGCCTTTACCATTTTTAGAAGGAGAGAATGTATCTCTTTGTCCTGCAAATGCAGATCATATTAACCTATATGCTGCTTGGATGAATAATCCTAAAACTAGAAAATATGTAAGATATGAAATGCCCCAGACTATTGAAGAGATTAAAAAACAGTTTGAGCCAAAAAAAGAAGCTGTAAAAAATGATATATTTTTTGAAATTTGGCATCATAAGGACAAAAAACCAATAGGTTTTGCAGGATTAATTAGGATCCAGTGGTTTACTCGTAATGCACATATTTATTATCTAATTGATCCAGATTATTGGGGACAAAATATTGGAACTGAAGCGGGAATGTTAGTTGTAGATTATGCCTATAAAGAATTAAACTTGCATAAAATAACTGCTCGAATGTTCGCGCCCAATAAGTCTTCTCATCGAGTAGCTGAGAAAATAGGGTTTAAACATGAAATAACACTTAAAAAGGAAGTCTACATTGATGGTGAGCATGTGGATGTTATTGAATATGCTATCTTTAAGGATGATTGGATGAAGTCCCATTAAAAGTATTAGTTATATTTATGCTGAAATTGTAGAGGTTTAAATCTTGGAAAAGAAAGAAAAAACTAATGAAATCGAAGAAGTGGAAGCATTTCCTTTTATTAAAGGAAAAAATGTTGATCTTTGCCCTCGAAATTCAAAATTAGCTAAGATTTATGTCTGTTGGAAAAATCATCCTCGTGTAAGAAAATATGCTCGAAATGTTGTACCTAGGACTATCGAGGATCAAAGTAAAAGGTATGAAAGAAGACCTGAAGGATTGATAGATCATATATCCTTAGATGTTTGGCATAAGAAAGATAATAAACCTATAGGTCAAATAGGGTTAGCTTGGATAGATTGGGTTAATGGATGGGCAAATGCATATCTTCAAATTGGAGAACCCGATTATTGGAATAAAGATATTGGTACTGAAGCTACAGAACTACTTGTTGAGTATGCTTTTAATGAATTAAATCTAAATAAGTTACATGGGGGGGTTGCTGTTGACAATATTGGTTCATGGAGTGTAGCTGGAAAAATTGGATTTAAACTAGAAGGAATAAAAAAGCATGAGATGTATGTTGATGGGAAGTATGTGGATACAAAGATATTTCAATTATTAAAAGGAGATTGGGTGAAAGGAAAACAAGCCTAAAGTTATGATTTTCTAGATTTAATTGCTTAATTTTAATCAAATATAAAAAAAAATAGAATTTTCAATAAAATGAATGATAAAAAAAATGATTTTACAACACCCTTTTTAGAGGGAAAATTAATAAATTTGTGTCCTTTAAACATAGAGCACGCGAATTTGTATACCAAGTGGAGTAATGATCCTGATATACGTAGATATTCCAGAAATATAATTCCATGGAGTATAGATGACGTAAAAAAATGGTCAGAACCCGGGGAAGAAAGAGTTAAAAAAGAAATAGCTTTTGAGATATGGCACCATAATGATAATAAGCCCATTGGTACAGCGGGATTTAGTGATATTAATTGGTTTAACCGTAATGCCAATCTATTTGCTGTAATTGGAGAATCAGATTATTGGGGTCAAAATATTGCGCCAGAAGTGAGTAGATTATTAATAGACTACGGATTTGAAGAGCTTAATTTTTATAAGATTTATAGTAGAATATTTTCACCAAATATACAATCTTTGCGCGCTGCTGAAAAAATTGGTTTTAAGCTTGAAGGAACATTAAAAGAACACATTTATATTGATGGGGAATTTGTTGATGAATTAAGATTTGCAATTTTTAAGAAAAATTGGTTAAATTCCCAAAAGTAAATTAATTATTGGTAAATAAAAAAATAAATAGTATTTAGATTTAGGGAGAATTATGGCAGATAAAGAAGAAAAAGAAAAGAAAAAGGTTCCAGTCTTTATTGATGGGAAAACCATAAGTTTTGTTCCTCAAAATTCAGATAATATTGATTTATATGTAAAGTGGCTGAATAACGAAAAAGTACGAAAATATGCCCGATGGGAAATGCCGCGCACAGTAGAAGATGTTAAAAGATGGTTTGAACCTCGAGAAGGAAGAATACCATGGTTTATCAGCTTCGAAGTCTGGCATAAGAAAGATAGTAGACCAATAGGAAATGTAGGGTTAGCTTGGATAGATTGGGTTAATGGGTGGGCCAATGCTTTTGCTTATATTGGGGAGCCTGAATATTGGAACCAAGGTATTACTTCGGAAGCCACAGAAATGCTTGTTGAATATGCATTCAACGAATTAAATCTTAATAAATTACAGGGTGGAGCAGCTGTTGAAAATATAGGTTCATGGAGTGTTGCTGAGAAAATTGGCTTTAAATTTGAAGGAATACGAAAACATGAGATGTATGTTGGTGGAAAATATCTTGATGTTAAGACCTATCGCAT
Organism: Promethearchaeota archaeon; assembly: GCA_016839635.1. Next base: position 11,996 of record JAEOTV010000144.1, read on the forward strand.
AGCAAAAGAAGATTGGTTACAATCAAAAGAAAAGACTGAATGAAATTATAAATTAACCACAATTTTCTAGTTTTAATTAATCTTATGAAAGAGAATGAAGAGAAAGAAGAGAAAGACGTTCCGGTTTTTATTGAAGGAGATACAATAAGCTTCATACCTCACAATTCTGAATACATTAATTTATATGTAAAATGGATAAATAACCCAAAAGTTCGTAAATATGCTAGAGAGATTGTACCTATTAGAGTTGATGATGCTAAGAAATGGTTTGAAGAAAGCGAGAGGGGAACGCCTGATTATATAGGTTTTTTAATTTGGCATAAAAAAGATAAGAAACCAATTGGTATAATAGGTTTAGGTTTAATAGATTGGATTAATGGTTGGGCAAATGTGGGACTTTCAATCGGGGAATTCGCCTATTGGAATAAAGGTATTGCTACCGAAACTACAAAGTTGATAATTGAATATGCCTTTAATGAATTAAATCTTAATAAATTACAAGGATGTGCTGCTGTAGAAAATATTGGTTCTTGGAGTGTTGCTGAAAAACTTGGCTTTAAATTTGAAGGAATAGGAAAACAAGAGATGTATGTTGATGGAATATATTTAGATGAAAAAAAATATGGTTTACTTAAGGAAGATTGGCTTAAAGCTAAAAATTTGAAAAACAAAAAATAACAAATTTAGAACGTGAATGGTTTAATGGAAGAAAAGGATGTGCCTGTATTTATTGAAGGTGAAAATGTATGTTTTATTCCTCAAAATTCAGAGAATAAAAAGTTATATGTAAAATGGTTGAATGACCCCAAAGTGCGAATATATTCTCGAAATTTCCTACCAGTAAGAGTAGAAGATATTAATGATTGGTTCGAACCACGAAAGGGAAGAACCCCTGGGTTTATCGGATTTGAGATTTGGCATAAGAAAGATAAAAAACCGATTGGTCATGTTGGTTTAGGATGGTTAGATTGGATTAATGGATGGACAAATGTAGGTGTTACAATAGGAGAACCCGCATATTGGAACAAGAATATCGCTACTGAAGCCACTGAATTAATCATAGAATATGCTTTCAATGAATTGAACCTAAATAAATTACACGGTGGAGTCTGTGTTAAGAATATCGCATCATGGAGTGTAGCAGAAAAAATGGGTTTTCAATTGGAAGGAATAAGAGAACATGAGTGGTATGTTGATGGAGAATATCTTGGACTCAAAACTTATTGCTTATTAAAAGAAGATTGGATGAAAAGAAGGCAAACAAAACAGAGTTAAGAATTCTTCATTCAGTTTGTACTTGATCTAATTCTGGTAATAAGATTATAAAATTGCTTCCCTGAGCATAATCACCTTTTGCATTATCTTCAATCCAGATTTTACCATTAAAAGTTTTAAGAATTTTTTTAACAAGTGAAAGTCCTAAACCCATTCCCTTAGTACCTTTTAATTCTCTATTACCCCGCTTGAATATAATCTTTTTTCTCTCGTCTGGAACTCCAACACCATTATCAATAAATTCAATTTTATTATAGTTATTACTACCTATTTTAATTTTAGAGACTTTTATTGAAATAAATACATCAGAATTTTCATTATACTTTATAGCATTAAGTAAGATGTTTTCAAAAACATCCTGTAAAAACTCGTTAGCATTGATAATTACATGATCATCTGCACATTCACTGTCTATATGAATGTTTCTACCATTAATTGTTTTTTTAACAAAATCTATGGCATTTTCCATTAATTTGCAAATTTCTGTAGGCTGAGCATGTATTTCCTCTTCCTCAAGTTTAGAGAGTGTATGTACATTTGAAACTAATTTAGCACCTCTCTCAACTTGCCTATTAATAATACTTTCTGCCTCTTCTATAACTTCAGATTTTTCAGAATTACTTAGATAATAAGAAATTAGTTCCATAGAAGAATTGATTATGTGGAGAATGTTGTTTATATCATGTGCAAATAGATCTTGATAAAAATTAGCTCTATTATAGGCATCTCGATATTTTTTTTCTGATTCTTTTAATTTTTTTTCTGCAACTTTACGCTCAGTTATTTCTCTTGAAATTACAATAGCCTTCATTTTTCCATCTTTATCAATAAAAGTTTTACCTTTTGCTTCGATCCATACCCAATGGCCGTCTTTATGCCTGAATCTTAATTCTGCTCCTCCTTCTCCTTGTTTAAATCCGTCAGTTAATGCATTAGCAGTAGTTGCTATATCACTTGGATGGGTGAATTCTAAAGCTGATTTTTCAAGAAGATCTTTGCTAGAATATCCTAATATTTGGTGAAAAGCAGTTTCATTGACATACTCATATTTAAACTTGTGGTTTAGCACGCCAATTAAATCATAAGCAGTCTCAGAGATTAATCGATATTTTTGTTCGGATTCTTTTAATTTTAGTCGTAGATTGTATTTTTCCGTAATATCAATAAAAGTTCCATCAATCCTAATTGGGATTCCGTTTTTATCCTTGATTAAATGTGAATTTAATTCTACAATAATTTTAGTACCATCTTTTTTTAAAGCATAACAAATATAGTCTTTTGTAAAACCATATTTTAATACATGCCCTACATACTCATCCCTATCCTTTGGATTCTGCCAAAAATTTCTTACATCTAAAGACTCTAAGCTTTCATTTGGATCATATCCTAAAATAACATTATGAGCCCGATTATGGTTTAGCATATAACCATCTAGTGTGACTTGATAAAAACCTACATCAATAGTCTCAAGCAAATTACCGTATATTAATTCATCTTCCTTAGATTTTTCAATAGATGTTAAAATTTTCACCCTGGCTTTAAAAAATATTTCTTTTTTTTTCGTACAGAAGTTTTCTTTAATTTCTAAAATAGATAATATAATTAGTATGCAAATTTCAATAGTTATATTATTTGTAAAAATACATAATTAAAAAAAGATTCAAAAATTCTAATTGAACGTTCCTTCCTCGAAAACAAATGAAAATATTAAATTAGATCGATTTCACTTTGGGTAGTAATACTATGAATTTACTTCCTTGAGAAAAATCTCCTTTTACCTTATCTTCAACCCATATTTTCCCTTTAAAAATATCCATTATTTTACTAACTAGAGAAAGACCAATTCCCATTCCTTTAGATCCTTTAATTTCTCTATGACCTGGTTGAAATATCAACTTCTTTCTCATGTCTGTAACACCTATACCATTATCTATGAATTCAATTTGTACATAGTCTCGTTTATCTATTTTATGTTTAGAAATCTTAATTTCTAATTCTACAACTGAGTTTTCGTTATATTTAGTTGCATTAATTAAGATGTTATCAAATACATCCTGAAGCAGTTCATTAGCATTTGTATAATACTTATCATCAAGATCATTTGAAATAATAGATAATTTCCTTTGAGTATATGCTTTTTTCACAAACTTTATTGATTTATTTAAAAAATTGGAGATATCTATTCTATGAGTGCTAATTTCCTCTTCATCAAGCGAAGTTAAGGTACGCACATCAGAAATTAATTTTGCCCCTCTATCTATTTGACTCCTAATCATGTGTGTCATATTTTCAATAAACAAGGATTTTTCTGAATCTCCTAATTGAAATGAAATTATTTCTGCTGAGGAATTTATAATTTGCAAGATGTTGTTCATGTCATGAGTAAAGAGATCTTTGTAGAAATTTGCCATATCATAAGCTTCTCGATATTTCTGCTCTGATTCTTCTAATTTTTGTTTAGCCAAATTTCTTTCGGTTATATCCCTTCCAATAGAAACAATTGATATTTTCCCTCCTGGCTCTTTAAGCGTCGTGGCTTTATATTCATATGGGATTTTTTTGCCATTTTTAGTAATAAAAGACATTTCAAGAGTCGTTTTACCCTCCTCAATTAATCTCTGTATCGCTTCAGTGGCGATTTTTAAATCTTCTTTACTATAATATGAATCTGGAGCTTTATTTGAAGAGATTTCCTCATCAGAATAACCAGATACTTTGCTAAATGCTTTATTCCATCTTAATGCTTTACCTGTTTCTAGATCAAAAACGAAGATAGTATCCTGTGATGAATATATAATATCTTCAGTAAATTTTTTCTCGATATTGAGGGCCAGCTCTGAGTTCTTTCTTTCAGTAATATCTTGTCCATAAATATTAGCATACTCTTCTTTTTTTATTGGTGCAATATTGAAGGAATATATTGCTCCATTAACCTTAACTTCTATAATTTCTGTGGTATTATTATCTAGTGCTTTAATTACATCCGTTTGTAACAGGACTGGAATCTCATCACCTTCAGTTAAATTAAACAAATCTCTAGCTGTGTGATTAATATAAAGTATCAATTGTTTATTTACTCTTATAACAGGATTTGGATTTTCTGAAGGAAATTTCGCTAAATCAGATAACTCTTTTTCTATTTTTTTTTGTTCAGTAATATCTTGTATAATTGCTTGTATATTTCTTTCTTCTCCTATTTTGATAAATTCAATTTGAGTTTTAGCACAAAATTGACTTCCATCTTTTTTATATAGTTTAATTTCTCTTACATTAGGAATTTTACCAGCAATAATCTGACGTTGCCTTTCTTCGAGATTTGCAGTTTTAATGTCAACATAGAAATTAAAATTTCTAAAATTATTCCCTAAAAGTTCTTCTTTAGAATATCCTGTAATCTTCTTAGTCTTGTCATTACAATCAAGAATTGTTCCTTCAATATTAAAAAGGATAATTGCAAAAGATACATTATTAAATAACTTACGATATTTTTCTTCTGATTCTCTTAGATTTTTTTCTGCGATTATCCTTTCAGTAATATTTCTTCCAATAGACACAATTAATATATTACCAACAGAATCTTGAATCGTCGTTCCTGTATATTCATACGGAATTTTTTGGCCATCCTTAGTAATCAATACCATCTCAACAATAACTTTTCCATTTTTAAGGGCTTTTTTCACCGCTTCAGATGCTTTTTCTAAATCTTCTTCACTGTAATAACTATCTGGCGCTTTTAACCCTTTAATTTCCTCATCAGAATAACCTGAAACTTCACTAAAGGTTTTATTCCATAATAAAGCTTCTCCAGATGATGGATTAAATACAAAAAAAGTGTCTCTCTGAGAGTTGAGAGCTGTTTCAATGAAAACTTTTTCTTCAAGCAAAGATTTTTCAGCAACTTTCTTTTCAGTAATGTTTCTTGAAATAATTATTCCCCTCCAACTCTCATTTTTACTGTCGATTACCTTTCCCCAAATATCAAACCATATCCATTGTCCATTTTTATGTAGAACTCTTCCCTCTCTTCTGGCTTCTCCAGTTTCATATAATTTTTGCGTAAATTTATCAACTTCACCATATTCCTCAGGATGAAGAATCTTTTTGGCGTTTATTCCTATCAATTCATCTTTTGAATAGCCTAATTGAATGAAATGGGTTGAAGCGTTAATGTATTGAAATTTTAGATCTCTATCAAATATTCTTATTAAATCATTAGAATTTTCTGAAATTAACCGATATTTTGCTTCAGATTCTATTAATTTCATCTCTGCTTCCTTACGGGATGTGATATCTCGACCGATCAAAATTCCTTTATTTTCACCATCCTTGTCAATAAAGACTCTACCCCTAACCTCAAGCCAAATATATTTCCCATTTTTATGCCTTGATCGAATTTCATTAATCCCTTCTTTTTCATTTAGTCCCCTTAAGAGTGATTTTGCCCCTTTATCTTTATCCAAAGGATGTAGAAAATCTAATACATTTTTTCCAATTACTTCAGAAGATTTATAACCTAATATATTAAAGGTAGCATGTTCATTTGAAAATTCAAAAATTAAATTTCTATTTACAATACCGATTACATCATTTGCATTTTCAGTAATTAGACGGTACATTTCTTCTGAGTCTCTTAATTCTAACTCTGCCTTTTTACGCGAACTAATATCTCGACAGACTATGATTCCTTTCGGTTCGTTATTCTCATCAAAGAAAACTTTTCCTTTTACCTCAAACCATATATATTTCCCATTCTTATGCTTTGCCCTTATTTCAATAATTCCTTCTTTTCTACGTAGTGCTTTTAACAGAGAATTAAACCCCCTTTCATTATCTGAAGGGTGCACGAAATCCAATATATTTTTTCCCACTACTTCATCTAATTTATAACCTAATATATTATAACATGGTTGATGATTTGCAAATTCAATAATAAAATCTTTATTCAAAATTCCTATTAAATCATTAGCATTCTCCGTAATTAAACGATAATTTTCTTCTGATTGCTTTAATTTGAGCTCAAAATCCTTTTTTTCTGTAATATCTCTCGAAATGATTAAAGCTTTTTGTATCCCATCAAAATCAGTAAAAAGTTTGCCTGTAAACTCATGATAATGATAATCTCCTTTTTTATCTCTTATACGTAAATCGACAATTCCTTCACCTTTCTTTATACCTATTTTAATAGCTTGAAGTGCTTTCTTTTTATCGTCTGGATGTACTGCGAACAAAACATCATTTTTTTTTATATCCTCCACAGTATATCCTAATAATCGGTTGAATACAGGTTCATTAATATATTCAATTCCAAGCTTAAGATTAATGATATAGATGAGATCATTTTGACTTTCTAATATTAAACGATATCTTTCTTCCGTATTTCTTAATTCATCTATCGATGACATGGTAATCAATTCCCCACAAATTACTAAATTTAAAGTACTTACTTGAAAAAATCCTTATTTTATTAAATTATATCATAAACATTATTTTAGGTTGCATTTAATATTCTATAAAAGAAACCAAATTGTACTTGCATGTAGAACGGATAAATAGTAAAAATATTTATTTATAAACTGTTTGGAATCTGAACCATAACCAAACAATATCATATCGATTTCTAAAGGTGTAAAATTATTTCAAAAATTTTGTGCCATCAAATACTTTTTATATTCTATAAAAAAAGAAATTAAAAAAAAGAAATTTAAATTTTAAGGCTAAGTTAGCCACCACCTATAGGAGGAAAAATAGAAACTAAATCTCCCTCTTTTAAAATGGTATTGAGTTCTTTATGCGGACGACCATTAACTAAAATTATTGCTCTTCTCTCAACCTTTGGTATATTGTATTTATCAAATAGTAATATAATCTCGCTGTTTTCTGGAATTGTTATGACTTCTTTTGGTGGGCCATATTGCCGTAGAGTTGCAAAGAATTTAACTGTGATTGTAATTGTATTTTTATTCATCTTCTTCTCGGTTAAAATACCATTTATATAATAACGCCATATTTCGTGGAAACAATGAAACTTTATCTCCCGGTTTGACCTTTTTCTTAAGTCCTGCGTATATTCCATTTACAAAAATATGGCTAACCTCACTGTCTTCAATCTTGAATTTTCTTAGAATATCTGCTACCCAAGTTATTTCAGGATCATCAATTTTTAATCGTAGTGATAAAGTTCCCGTTATCTTTGGATCTGCTTTTTTTCTTAAATTTCCGAAAAGCTTCAAATCAATTGGCATATTTTACCTATCTTCCTAGTTAAAATACACTATCTAAATCTTTATCTGACACATCAAATACAGTATTATGTGGTGGGAGTTTTTCTTCCATAAAAAACTCTGGAAGTCTATCATCCATTGCCGTAAATCCTGCTTTTTTGTTGAACTCAAGTTCTGTGTCAATAATTGACTTCCCAATTGGTGCAACATCAGCAACAGTTAGATTTGCTCCTAATACGCCGTTTAATGACTCGACAACACCTTGTAATCCTTCAGGAATATCCAGTATCGCAAATGCAATGAAAAGACAGTATCCTGAGGCATCAACAGCTGCGGTAGCTAATTGTAGATTACGTGAAACTTCAGCTTTCTTTGGATTCAATGGGTCTAACGTTCCTCCAACTCCTAGAATTTCTGGAGCAATTGCATACCCCGCTGTGTGATCAGCGCCCATAGGTGTCGTGGCAAAGGTAACTCCAATACCTTTTATTGCCCGAGGATCATAAGCTGGCAACGATTGACCTTTTACAGTAGGTATTCTTGTTACTCCAAAAACTTTACCCGTAATTTCCGTACCTTGTGCTAATATTCTTCCTGTAGGCGTTTTATTACGTATTTCCTCCATGAGCTTTAAAGCTCCTTTAGCATCTCCAAATTCAATTAATCCACCTTCCATTGCCACTCCTAATGTCCCTCCTGCTTCAATTGTATCACATCCTAAATCGTTGCAAGCTCGATTCAGTTCACCAATATCATCTAAATTGTAGATACCACTATTAGGTCCAAGAGCCCATACACTTTCATATTCAAGAACACCGACTGGGTCTTTTCCATTTGGTTTTACCCACACTTCTGAACATTGTATAA
>JAEOTV010000145.1 GCA_016839635.1 Promethearchaeota archaeon
AAAAAGTAGATTATAAAGGTACAACTCCAAAAAATACTCTTAAAATAGTCGGATTAGAATTAACTTCAATAGGAGTTATTGATCCAAATAAAGAAGAAGGTGGTGCCTGGGAAATCCTAAAAAAAGCTGATAAAAAAGATTGTTGTTATCAGAAATTAGTGATAAAAGGAAATAAATTAAAAGGAGCCATTTTATTTGGCGAAAATAAAGCAATGTCTTATGTCTATAACAAGATGGAGAAAGATGTTGATAGAGATGAGTTGAAAAAGCTATTAGAATTATATTCTTACAATTGTGATAAATGTGGGGCAGAATATGATGAGGCTAAAATGGGTATTCTCTTTAAAGATCTACCACCCGATTGGAAATGTCCAAACTGTAAATGCTCTAAAAGAGAATTTACACAAAAAAATGATATGTAAATATAATTAAAAAGAGTTGATAAAAGATTTCAATATATCGATGCAAGAGATGCAATTATCTTTATATTAACGAAGAAAAAAATATTCCTTTCGAAGAATTAGATGAGGATGAATTTAAATGTCCTAAATGTCGTACCTCAAAGAAATTCTTTGTCAAGAAAGAAATATAATAAAACATTTACATTCGAATTTTTTCTTAAAAAGATCATTACATATAAAAACAGAAACAACTAATTTTTATTTAATTTAAATTATAAACTCAGAAAAATTCGTGTTTCATCATGGGAGAAGAAACAGAAATTGGACATTCAAATCTTAATATAGCATCATATGGATTTGGTAAATTCTTAACTGAATTTGTTGAAATAGCGTTTACTGCGTGGTTATATTATTTTTATGTAAGAACTATTGGTGTTGATGCACTAATCATTGGAACCGCATTTGTTATATATGCAATATGGAATGCTGTGAATGATCCTTTAGTGGGTTATCTTACAAATAGACCTTTTAAATTCACAAGAAAATGGGGGAGAAGATTTCCATGGGTAATGCTAGGTGGAGTTATATATCTCTTTAGTTATTTACTCGTGTTTTCTCCTAGCTTGTTCCTTCCAGATGTAGATCCTCAATCAGGGGCTTGGATATTTTTCATTTGGTTTATAGCTTCTACATGTCTATTCGATACGTTTAACTCAATATTTTTTGTTAATTTTTCAGCTCTTTTTCCTGATAAATTTCGTTCAGTAAATGAACGCAGAAAAGCAACTGGAATACAAACCCCGATTGGAATAATTGGAGTTGCACTAGGTGCTTTATTACCACCGTTGATCATAATTCGTGAAGAAGCAGTTACATTTGTAATAAACTCAGGATTAGTCATAATTATCGGATTAATTGTTTTAATGCTTTCGATCCCGGGTTGTCGAGAAGATCAATTAACAATCGACCGATATCTCGATAAGCATGATACTGAAGAGAGTGTACCATTTTTCAAAACCCTAAAAATGTCTCTAAAGCAAAAATCATTCTTATTTTTCATAATTACTTATACATTCTATAGATCATTTGTAATCTGTTTTCAAGCATCTATTCCATTTTTTGTTGAATATGTATTAGGTGAAGAGGAGGGTATTCAAACATTCCTATCTGCTGGTTTTCTTATCGGTGCTCTAATTTCTTCACCCTTATGGGCTAAAATCGCTCAGAAAACTAACAATAATAAAAAAGTCATGTTGATTAATAGCATCCTGTTGACAGCATTTACAGTACCATTTATATTTCTTAATAGTGTTTGGGTAGCATTTGGCATACTTGTTCTATGGGGTTTTGGTCTCGGAGGGTTTTGGACAATGATAGCACCAGTACTAGGTGACGTTATTGATGAATCAGTAGTTAATACTCATAAACGTCAAGAAGGTATTTTTAATGGATTTTTACAATTTTTTGGGCGATTAGCGATTTTAGTGCAAGCAATTGTTTTCGCATCAGTACAAACGCTCACAGGGTATAGGGAAGGACAACCTTTATCTGCTCAACCATCTTCAGCAATATGGGGAGTACATGTTCATTTTGGATTAATTCCAGCGGCATTTATGTTAATAGCAGTGATAGTCTTCTGGAAGTTTTATCAATTAACCCCTGATAAAGTTAAAATACACCAAGATAAAATTATAGTACTTAATCTCTAATTTTTTTTTTCTATTTTTATTAACTGATTTTTCTCAGTTTATTGAATTAGATCATCATTCATTAAATCTAATTGGATCAATTTATAAAATATTAAATTAATATATTTAATATATTTTCAATTTCAATCCATAAAATCAAATTCTACAACTTAAAATTAAAAAGATGTGTTAAATTTGGGAAAATGGGAATGTCAAGCTTGTGGTTATGTTTACGATGAAGAAGCTGAGGGCACAAAGTTTGAAGATTTACCAGATGATTGGACTTGCCCTGTTTGTGGCGTAGGAAAAGATATGTTTGAAAAAATTGAATAGCTAATAATTCAATACTCTTCTTTAATTTTTTTTTATTACTTAATTTCAGTAAAATTTTATAATAAATAGAATATAAGTTTTTAACTTGACTTGTATTACTATTAAAATATAACTTTTAAATCCTAATTAATGAAGGTGAAATTGAAATTACACATTTAGAATTGATGAAAGACATCTATTATGTTGGTTATGTGGATTGGGAAGTGAGGAATTTTCATGGGTACTCAACCAACCG
>JAEOTV010000146.1 GCA_016839635.1 Promethearchaeota archaeon
AATCTTCAGGTAAAGTAGTAAGTTTCTGGAATTGATCAATTCCCGAGAGATGATCGGATTCTTGTGTCTTCATGGTACTTGAAGTAGTAATGACAGCTTCATTCTTCCTTAAGAATATCACAAGTTCTTCTAAAAAATCAAAGACATCACTTTCTAAATTCTCAATGTCTAATTCTACATCTGCTCCTAATATCCTGGTTTTAATCTTTATATTCATAATTCTAAGAATTTTTTTTTTTCTAAATATAGAAAGGAAATACATATATATAAAAGAATAGTCTAGGCTTGTTTAGTGATTTATACTCCTAATACCTATATTTATTCTACTCATGAATAGACACTCCTTTACTTTATTTATATATATTTATTTTCCTATTAATATCAAATTCTATTAAATCTTATTAAATAAATTCATAATTTGTTTTTTATGGTTTGATTTTTCGTTTTGAAATTATTTTATCGGACTCTGAAAGATTAAACGAAGCATAAACAAAGAATAATATGAAGACGCGTTTTAGGCTAGTCTAATCTTAGTATAACCTTTCTTATAGGATAGGATATTGAAAGCTTGATTCGTTTAATTTGACTTCAAACGTATTTGACTCTATTTATCCATTAATATGTTTATATTAATATATCAATATTTCAGAGATTTTTGAATTTATATCTGACTAGTCTAGAAATAATAGCGCCTAATTATCCTATACAAAAAATCTTGGCGCCTTTATGCAATTAAGATTTATCTAAAATGGTTTCTGTGGAATTATTATATGCTTTAAAAAGTTTCGAGAAATCAATTAAATAATTCTTATTTTTGAAAACTTTCTTACTCCTTTTAAATAAAATCTCTTTTTCTTTAAATATTTTTAAAATTATAATTTATAGACTTTTTACAATAGAATATATAACAAGAAATAATCATGGTCTTTGATATTAATCTAAGGGATAAAATTGCCAACTTTATTAAGACAAGTTATTATGATAATCTAGATTTTTGGAATAAGATACAAATTATTGAAGGCTTTGTGAGTGAATGGACAGAAGAACAAGTTGATCAAATTTTTTATGAGATTATGACTAAATTTTTATCACAGAAGCCTATTCAAAAATGGGGGAATCAGATAAAAAACAGGATTATCAGCACAATAAAAGCAGTTCCATTAATATTAGATAATTCATCTGATCACCCAAGTAAAGCAGAAATTGCTAGAAAATCTGGATTCAGTGAATATTCATGCGCCATAGATGGACTAGTTAAATTATTAAGACCTAATGATAACCAAGAGCATTTTTCATGGAGTAATAATCGAAATCCTGCAAAAACTCTTGAAATTAGGGAAATAATTGCAAGGAAGAGAAGCGAAAAAGTTAAAATTGATGATGTTAGAAATTCTATTGCTATTTTTATGTTCAAAAAATTAATTATAAATCCTTGTCAAGAATTTTCAATTAATTATATTTTTGATAATATAAATAAAAATACAGATCTAAAGATCTTTGAAGATGTGAAATTTACAGATTATATTAAGAATGAAATAGAGAAAACTATTGATACTGTTTTATGTATTGTAGAACCAATTTTCACCAATTCTATAGGTCTTAGTCAATCAGAAATCCAACTAACTACAAATTGTAACACTCATATAATTAAAGATATATCTATCTATTTGGAAAATAATTTTCCTGATTTCTACAATCATAGAGAACGATTTTCTAAAGGATGGAACAAATGTTTAGGAAGTAGAAAAACTTCAAATGGTATAATTTTAAAAGAATCTACAATAAGAAATTCCGTTTGTAATTATTTATTTTCTAAATTGAGTCAAATTTGGTTTCAAGAAATTACTTTAGAGGACATTAAAATTGATATTAATATTAATCCATATTTAACTCCACTTGCTGAACTTAATATTTCAAATTATCTTGAAAAACAATTTAATAAATATATAATTGCTGTTTCTTTAATGATGGAGCCTTATTTCTCTAATAATTTTAATTTGGAAAACATGACAATAGAAGGGATTCATGAAAAATCTGGAATAGATCATAAGCAAATTCGTCTAATTTCAAAAAATTTTGAAAGAGAATTTGGTGAGAATGTTTATAATGATGAGGAACGATTTCCAATCCCTCAAAATCAAACTGTAGATGAAATAAAAGGTTATCCAAAAGAGTTTTTTGATCCAAAATTGCGAAAGTATATTAGACTGTCTCAAACGGTCTCAATTTTTAATAATAGTTTAGTTCAAGATAATAATGGAATATTTAGGGATTTACTAACTGGAGAATATATTAATAAAAATGAGAAAATTCATTTACATCACATTAATTATGATAAGAAAGATAACAGAGAAGAGAATTTATGCTTTTTAAAAGAGAATACTCACAATAAAATATCAGCCAATCAATTTAATGAAAATTTTGCTAAATTTTACAGAGAAATATTGAAAAAAAATAAGATTTTATTAAAACAAGGTATTATTCCAAAAACTTGGTTCAATAAAAATAAAGAGATTCTTAATTTTATTGATGAAAATCAATTAAATCTAAATAAGTGGATTTAAAATAAAAAATAAAAAAAAAATAATTTAAATTTATCCTATCTCAACATCCATTTTCTTACGTTCTTCAAGAAGATCGTCTACTACAGAGGGATCTGCCAGGGTTGTGACGTTTCCAATATCTGTACCAGCAGCGATCGCTTTTAAGATTCTTCGCATAATCTTCCCACTTCTAGTCTTAGGCAGAGCATCAGCAAATTGGATTACATCAGGTTGGAAGACTGGACCAATCTCTTGCCTTACATGCATTCTAATCTCTTTTGATAGTTTCGCTGACTTTTCAACTCCTTGCATAAGAGTTATATACGCCCAAATTGCTTGTCCTTTAATTTTATGAGGAAAAGGAGCTACAGCGGCTTCTGCAACATTTGGATGACTTACAAGAGCAGACTCTACCTCCATTGTTCCTATTCTGTGCCCAGACACTTTAATGACATCATCTAATCGCCCAAGAATCCAATAATAACCATCCTCATCACGTCTTGCCCCATCTCCCGTATAATAATATCCAGGATATCTCTCGAGGTAAGTTGATTTGAATCGTTCAGTATCACCCCAAACATCTCTCAACATTCCAGGCCAAGGAGTCTGAATTGCAAAATAGCCCCCTTCATTTGGTTCTGTTACTTCTTCTCCTTCCATATCGAATATAACTGGTTTAATTCCTAAAAACGGCATACAGCAAGAACCTGGTTTAGTTGGTGTTGCTGTGGCAATGGGAGTCATAATAAAACCACCAGTTTCTGTTTGCCAGTAAGTGTCAACAATCGGACAACGTTCTTTTCCTATTACACGATGATACCAAGTCCAAGCTTCTGGATTTATTGGCTCACCAACAGTTCCAAGTACTTTTAATGAACTTAAATCATGTTTTTTAACAGGTTCATCACCGTACCTCATTAAAGCGCGTATTGCAGTAGGTGCTGTATAGAAATGAGTTACTTTATGGCGCTCAACAATGTCCCAAAAGCGATCAACATCAGGATAAGTTGGGACGCTTTCGAACATAAGGGAAGTTGCTCCATTAGCTAAAGGTCCATAAACTATATAAGAGTGCCCAGTTATCCATCCAATATCGGCAGTACAGTACCAAATATCTCCCTCTTGATAATTGAAAACGACTTTATGAGTAAAGGAAGTATAAAGGATATATCCTGCAGTAGTATGGTTTACTCCTTTTGGTTTTCCAGTTGTTCCACTTGTATATAAAATGAACAATGTATCCTCAGAACCCATTACTTCAGGCTCACATTCTTCACCCATTCCATCAATGAAATCGTGATACCAGATATCTTTATCAGTGTGGGGAACATCTCTACCTGAACGTTGAACAACGATAACTTTCTCAATAGTTGGAACGTCATCAATTATTTGAGCTACATCTGCCATTTTAGGGTAGAATTTGCCTGCTCGTAATGTTTCATCACTAGTAAAAAGAAGTCGTGAATCAGAATCTTCAATTCTATCTTTTACTGCTTCTTTTGAAAAGCCACCAAATACAATTGAATGAATAACGCCAATTCTAGCACAAGCTAGCATAATTATGGCTAATTCTGGGACCATTGGAAGCCATATTGTCACTCGGTCACCTTTTTTCAACCCAAGATTTTTCATTCCATTAGCAACTCTATTAACTTCCTTCAGAAGTTCTGCGTATGTAAATGTTCTTACTTGTCCGGGTTCATCCGCTTCCCAAATTAAAGCAATTCTGTCACCGTTTCCTGCGATGACATGTCTATCTAAACAGTTATAAGCGACATTAAGTTTTCCACCTATAAACCATTTTCCAGGAAACAAATCAGTCTTTTCCCAAACTTTCTCATAAGGTTCAAACCAATCAAGCAATTTTGCTTGTTCATCCCAAAATCCTTCCATATCTTCGATAGACTGCTTATAGAGTTTTTTATACTCTTCCATTGACATTCCAGTCTTAACATACTCTGATTTGAAGTCAACAGGATCAAATATACGATTTTCAGTAAGAATACTTTCCATTCTTTCTTCTTTAGTCATTAGATTTTACACTTTTGAATTTCTTTTTTTTGATTTATTCAAGATAATATTAATTTTTTAATATATTAGGTTAGTTCTAATTCAAGAAAGATTTGAATGGAATTTAAACATTTTATTTATAATTTCAAAAACATTATATTGATGATAATACAATTAATAAAAGTACGGGAGTTACCTTTTATAAATTA
>JAEOTV010000147.1 GCA_016839635.1 Promethearchaeota archaeon
AAAAAGTAGATTATAAAGGTACAACTCCAAAAAATACTCTTAAAATAGTCGGATTAGAATTAACTTCAATAGGAGTTATTGATCCAAATAAAGAAGAAGGTGGTGCCTGGGAAATCCTAAAAAAAGCCGATAAAAAGAATTGTTGTTATCAAAAGTTAGTGATAAAAGGAAATAAATTAAAAGGAGCTATTTTATTTGGTGAAAGTAAAGCAATGTCTTATGTCTATAACAGGATGGAAGAAGATGTTGATAGAGATGAGTTGAAAAAGCTATTAGAATTATATTCTTACAACTGTGATAAATGTGGTTCAGAATATGATGAGGCTAAAATGGGTATCCAATTTAAAGATCTTCCACCCGATTGGAAATGTCCTAATTGTAAATGTTCTAAAAAAGAATTCAAGAAAAAATTTAATACATAATTAAATTTAGAGAGAGATGATAAAAAATTTCAATATATCGATGTAAGAGATGTAACTATCTTTATATAAACAAAGAAAAGAATATACCTTTTGAAGAATTAGACGAAAAAGATTATAGATGCCCTAAATGTCGTTCCTCAAAAAAATTCTTTATTAAAAAAGATGTGCAATAAAAGGTCTAAATCTGAATTTTTTTATAAAAATCATTAATTATAAAAATAGAAATATCTAATTCTTATCTAATTTAATTAATTTAATCATAAAGATTCGTGATTAATTATGGGAGAAGAAATAGAAATTAAACATTCAAATCTTAATATGGCCTCATATGGTTTTGGTAAATTCTTAACAGAATTTGTGGAAATAGCGTTTACGGCTTGGCTATATTATTTTTATGTAAGAACTATTGGTGTTGCTCCACTAATCATTGGAGCTGCAGTAGTGATATATGCAATATGGAATGCTGTGAATGATCCTTTAGTAGGTTATCTGACAAATAGACCTTTTAAATTCACAAGAAAATGGGGGAGAAGATTTCCGTGGGTAATGATTGGTGGTGTTTTATATCTATTTAGTTATTTACTCGTGTTTTCTCCTAGATTATTCCTTCCAGATATAGATCCTCAATCAGGAGCTTGGATATTTTTTATTTGGTTTATAGTTTCTACATGTATATTCGATACATTTAACTCAATATTTTTCGTAAATTTTTCAGCTCTTTTTCCTGATAAATTTCGTTCAGTAGATGAACGCAGAAAAGCAACAGGACTACAAACTCCAATTGGAATAATTGGAGTAGCATTAGGTGCTTTATTACCACCATTAATTATAATTCGTGAAGAAGCTATTACATTTGTAATAAAATCAGGATTAGTTATAATTATCGGATTAATTGTTTTGATGCTTTCGATCCCGGGTTGTCGAGAAGATCAAATGACCATCGATCGATATCTAGACAAGCATGAAACTGAAGAGAGTACACCATTTTTTAAAACCTTAATCATGTCTCTTAGGCAAAAATCATTCTTATTTTTCATAATTACATATACATTTTATAGATCACTCGTAATATGTTTTCAAGCATCTATTCCATTTTTTGTTGAATATGTATTAGGAGAAGAGGAAGGCATTCAAACAATTCTATCTGCTGGTTTTCTTATTGGTGCACTATTTTCTTCACCATTATGGGCTACAATTGCTCGAAAAACTAATAATAATAAAAAAGTCATGTTGATTAATGGCATCCTGTTGACAGTCTTCACGGTGCCATTTATATTTCTTAATAGTGTTTGGGTAGCATTTTTCGTACTTGTTCTATGGGGTTTTGGTCTCGGAGGGTTCTGGACAATGTTAGCACCAATATTAGGTGATGTAATAGATGAGTCAGTGGTTACTACTCAAAAACGTCAAGAAGGAGTTTTCAATGGGTTTTTACAATTTTTTGGACGTTTAGCAATTTTAGTGCAAGCTTTTGTTTTCGCATCAGTACAAACACTCACTGGATTTCAGCCAGGACAACCATTATCAGCTCAACCATCTTCAGCAATATGGGGGGTACATGTTCATTTCGGTTTAATTCCAGCAGTATTTATGTTGATAGCAGTGATAATCTTCTGGAAATTTTATCAATTAACTCCAGATAAAGTACAAATACACCAAGATAAAATTATAGAACTTAACCTCTAATTTTTTTTATTTTACTTCATTTTTTAAGAGATTTTAAACTTTTATTTGAATTAGATTATTACTTCTCAAATTTAATTGGATCAATTTATAAAATATTAAATTAATATATTTAATATATTTTCAATTTCAATCCATAAAATCAAATACTATAACTTAAAATTAAAAGGATGTGTTAAGTTTGGGAAAATGGGAATGTCAAGCTTGTGGCTACGTTTACGATGAAGAAGCGGAAGGTACAAAATTTGAAGACTTACCAGACGATTGGACGTGTCCTGTCTGTGGTGTTGATGCTAATGGGTTTCCCATTGCAGCATAAGCAAGGACATGTTCGAGAAGATCGAGGGATAATTAATATATCTCCTATTAAAATAGGAACCAAATTTTTTTTTATTCTCTTTTTATATTAATAGTAATTTTATAAAAGATTAGAATTCGAAGTTTTTAGAAGGAAATTGATTTGAGAGATTATAAAGAAAACTCAAAAATTTTTTTTACTCTATCTTACTTTATAAATTGTATTTTGAAATTCATATAAATTAAAAATTTAACGAGTTAAAGCTATAAGATTTAACTTATGTAAAAAATGTCTATTTTTATTAAACCCTTAGCTGAAATCAATTTTTCTGATATAAATTATTTGATACAAAATAAAATAAAAGAGTCTTATGACTTAGATTATAAGTCTGATTATCCAGATAACAAAAAATTAGCTAAATTAATGATTTCTTTTGCAAATGCTACAGGAGGATATATAATTATAGGTGTTCAAGAAGAGAAGGTTAATAATCAAAATACAGGGATTCCAAAGAAATTAATAGGTGTTGAAAAAGGTGAACATTCAATAAAAATAACTCAAATTGCATTATCATATACCCAACCAAAAATAATTCCTAAAATAAATGTAATTAATCATGAGGAACTTAATCATAAAGATATAGTGGTTATTCGTGTTGATGAGGCTATTGAACCAATTATGTATTACAATGCAAATAATAGTGATAGTAACAAATTTTTTATAAGGATTAATGATAAAAATGAGCCTGCTGATCAAGCTTTATTGAAGAAATTATTTTCAAAGAGACCATTTTTTGAAGAATTAAAACATCTAGAAACAAAGATCATTCAAGAACAAAACAAAAAGTTCAATGAATATTTTGGTCCTGAAGTACACTATAACTATATTTTTTTTGGACTTGTTCTTTTTCCTTACAATAATAATTTTGACTTGATTGATACAAATAATAAAGATGTAGAGACTTTTCTTAAACAACTTTATATGAAACTTTCACATAGTAGTCCTTCAGGAGAAATAAGAAAATTTTCGAATTTTATCGAAAATTTAAGCTATAATGGAAATTCTTACAAATCATTTTATAGATTATATGATAAGAATAGATTCAATGAAGCAAAATTCAATATATATGCTAATGGAAATATTAACGGAAATATTATTTATAAAACAAAAAATGCAAAGGATGTGATACTAAATTCACATAAGGAATATGACGAAACAAGAAAAGAAATATACGATCATTCACCTTATTTATATCATAAAATCCCTCCATATTTAATAATTATGTTTCTATTTCTCCTCAAGTTTATTTTCTTAGATAGATTTGAAGGAAGGTTTAAGTTTATTTTAAGGATAATCTCTACAAATACTATTTCACTAGATATTAACGAATACTTAGCACCGTCCACCTCAACTGATTTTAAAATTGAAAAAACATTTTATTATAATGAGCTAAAAGAATTAGAGAAATTTAAAGAACTTATAAATAATATCTTAAATGAATTTTTAAGATATTTTGGTTATGATTTAAAAGATGTTGAGAAGTATTTGGAGATATTTCAAGATATAATCACTGAATATTTAATATAATTATTACTTAAAGTTTCTATTAAAAAATTTAATAATAAAATCAACCAAAAATTATTTTAGAATAATTTATTATTTGATTGAGAAAAATAATCAAACCAAGATGTATCTATTAATCGAGTTCTTCTACTTTTATTTAGTTCATCTATAAAACGTTTAATTTTAGTTAATAAGATGTGTGGTTCATATTCCCAAGCACCATTTTTATCAAAAATAACACAAATTATACTTCCATCTGGAATCTGTAAAAATTCTTTTAACATCAGACCATAAAGTCCTACTTGAGGTAAAGAAGTTAAAAAAGAATATTCATCTGGCTTAAAATCTACGACATATACAGTATTACATCTGAATTGAATTAAATCAATATGCCCTAATAGAAAAACATTATTTCGAATAGATTTCCATATTGGAACTTCAATTGCATAACTACCCTCATCCTCAATTAGAATAGCAGTAAGAATTGGTTTATGTCCCGGTTTTGGATATCCATCTGCCTGATATTTTTCATAAACTTTCTGAGCTATTTTTGAAAGTGTATAATTTTGATTATAAATATAAATTTCTCCTTTTTCTTTTAGTTCTTTAATAAAAGGATTGATTATTGGAGCTCTCAAAGGTTCTTTATTTGTACCTTGAATTTTATAATCAGAAGCACGTGGATTTGATGGATCATTAAAGGCATTCAACGGTATTATATCACCTTCAAAAATATCAGTGAATAATTTATATAAATTGTAGTTCAGAGAGGAATTATTAACCTTTTTAATTGAATAACGATCTTCATTCCATTTAAATGAATATTTTATACCTTGATGATAGAAATCTTTAACTTTTAAACTTTTTAATCTTTTTAAATCATTTTTTAACTCAATTTTATGATCAGAAATGTTTTTTTCAATAAAATCATCAATTTTTTTAAAAATTTTAGGTTCAGTGAATTGAGAACCTCTTTTAACAAATTTAGCTAAATTTGCGACACTATCTCCCCCATATATATCCAATTTTTTTACAAAATCTAATGGTTTTAATTCAGAATTTTTAAAAATTTTTAGTAAAAATTCTGTATCCTGATATGGATTCTGTTCTAATAATTCTTCAAAATCATTACTAGAATAATTGCGTTTTTTAATTTTTGGAATATGCTCAATAATATCAGAATAAATAGGGCTTCTATTCGTAGTTGCTGTACTATAATCCCAATTTTCACCAATTAATTCTTTTAAACTATCCCTCGTAATCCAATCTTCAAAAATTTCATTTTGTTTTATTGAAAAATATAATAATGAGATAGCAATTAATTGTGGAAAAATATATCTATTACTATTTGAATCTTTTTTAACTTTAAATCCATTTTCAATAGCGATATCAAATAGTTCTAATGCTTTACTTTTAGTCTCATTTGTTATTTGTGAATTGAAATAATTTACTTTATTAGCTTTTAAAATATAATGATCCAAAAAATCTGATACTTTATCTCTGAAAGATACCTGATCAATATAATAGTAATTATGGAGAATATACATATAAATTGGAGAAAAAACTTTTTCAACTAACTGGTAATTTTCAAAATTATTTATAATATTTAGAAAATCTCTCTGTTCTAAATTATTATTATTTTGATATCGTAAATATAAATAACAAAAAGCAGCGGAATAATATCTAGGATCCTTTGTTTCTGGAGCAGACAAATAAAATCTCTTTATCTTTTCACTAATGTTTGCTCCTTGAATGTAATCTAGTCCATTTATAAATATTTCATTAACTTGGATGAAATTTTCTTCTAAATTTAGATTTTTTTTTATTTCATTTATGTAATAAATAATTTCATCAAAATAATTATCATAATTAGTTAATTTATATTTAAATATTGGTCTTGAGAGTTTTTTATATTTAGGTAGTTCACTAATAAGTCTTAAATAGTAATTCTTTGTACGAGAGAGATTGTCCTTCTGAAGATTTAATCGCATAGCAAGTTCTTTTACATTTAGTTTTTTTCCTATAAGATCTAATCCAATAAAAATGAGAGAGCATGCTGTATACTTGACATCCTTTATAGGCAAATTATAATATAAACTATTAAATTGTTCAAATTTATCTACTCCAGAGTTATTTCTTAAACTGTCTTGAAAAATATTGAACAATTCCTTAACAGAAAATATAGTATCTCCTTTGATAGTTAATTTTTCTTTGAATTCTTTTAAAGTTTGGATTAAATCTAATTCAAACTTGTTTTTTTTAGAAAAGATGGTTTTGTCAGTAGGAGAAAGATTTTCCTGCAATTCATTGATTTTAGTATTATTGAGATTATTTTCAAAAAAACATGAATTATTGTTAGAATTCTTGAAGCGTGAAGGATCTTTTATACAAATATGCTTTTTTTTATTATTATCATTTGCCATATTGTAAATAATTCTTAGAGATATATTAAAGAAAAAGTGATGCATTAATTTCTAATTTTCAACTTTAATTTTTTTTTGTTATTTAATCTCAGCAAAATTTTATAATAAATAGAATATAAGTTTTTAACTTGATTTAAATTACTATTACGAAATAACTTTTAAATCCTAATTAATGAAGGTGAAATTGAAATTACACATTTAGAATTGATGAAAGACATCTATTATGTTGGTTATGTGGATTGGGAAGTGAGGAATTTTCATGGGTACTCAACCAACCG
>JAEOTV010000019.1 GCA_016839635.1 Promethearchaeota archaeon
ATAGCAGGCCATACTTCATCAGAAAGCATCATGTTTGCCTGGACTGAAAAATTATCACCAATTTTATGTCCTGCTTGTTTAATACATTTCGATCCCGTATGTGTAGCTACATTTCCTTTAGTATCTAGAATTGCTACTTGTCTAACATCATTTCCCTCATCATCTGAGAGTAATTCCTCTATTGCATCTTGAGGTGTTTTTCCTTGCTTCAAGAGATCAAGTCCACGTAACCCAAATGATTTATTAACAAGAGATTGCGTAGCAACGACACCAACACCAGATTCACCCCACGAGACAATGCTACCAACCGAAAACCAGTGACTTTGCACTCCAACACCCATTTCTCCCGTTTCGGAGTCTCTTGCCACTATTGAATAAGTATGTACAAAAGGATCATTATTAGATTGATTATAAATAGGTTTCATATTTATAAGATCAGTCAAATTACTAAATAAAATTTTATTATCAGATCTATTTTATACTATTCATATTTCAGAAAGAAAAACATTAAATTCTTTTATAATTTAACACCTTAATTAAATATAATATTTCAAAAGAGATGATTTGTAATGAAAAAACATTATAAAAATGAACAATTGATGAAATTCTTAGTGATAATCGGCGCTCTTGTAGGATTAGCAACATTAATTTTAAGTTTTGCTAGTATAGGAGAATATGGGTATGTACCTCCATTAGTGGCATTAGATAGAGTCGTAGTTTTTATTATTGGCATAGTTGTTGTGGTTTTAACATTTTGGTGTGCTTTAAGACCTAATGATCCTATACCATTCCATTGGCTTGTTTTATTTATATTAGCTATATTACTTGTAGTATTTGGTGCAGGGATTTGGGCATGTGTATTGGTCGTTATTGCAGCCTTAATAGGTTTAATTGAAGATCTATAGAAAATTTGTAAAAAATTAAAACTTATATCAAAATTTTTTTTACTTTTTTTTATTTAAAAATTACGTATTTTCGAGAAAATAATTGATTATCTCTTCAGCAATATTAATATCTGTAACTTTTTGTAATGCTGTGAATCCTGGAATTGAATTAACCTCCAAAACTGTAAGTCCATTTTTACTCTCTATTATGTCGACACCAGCAATTTCGGTTTTTGTTATTTTTGCGGCATTTATAGCAAGGCTTTTCATTTCTTTGGTTAATTCTATAGGTTTAGCTCTCGCTCCAGTATAGATATTTGTTTTCCAGCTATCACTTACTCTATACATTCCAGTAATGGCTTTATCTCCCAATATTAAAATTCTGATGTCTCGATTAGCATGTTCAACAAATTCTTGTAGGTAAAAAACTTGATTTATCTGGCCAAGAGAATAGATAACGTTTTCCGCGAATGCTTTATCATTTAATCTAGTTATTCCAATTCCTTTTGAACCATATAAAGGTTTTAATACACAATCTCCTCCTAATTCCTCAAATGCCTCTAGAGCTTTCAGCGGATCTTCACAAATCACGGTTTTTGGAGTAGGAATATCATGATTTTCCAGAAATAGTGATGTTAGGAATTTATCACTTGCTATTTCTAATGATTCTCTTGAATTAATCAGTTTAATATCATACTCTTCTAATGCTCTTAAAACATCTAGTCTAAAAAATATTTTTTGAGTTGCTGCAGCCCCAAAGCCTCTCACAAGAGCGGCTTTAGGTTCAAGACATTCAAATTGTTTATAAAATTCCCGCTGGAAACCAACCCCTACTCTTATTGTTGATGGAATAAAGTATTGAACCTCATATCCACGATTTTTCAATTCATTTGAGAGAATTTGAACTTCGGGGTCCTCTGAATTCGGAGTAATTATCATTGATTTCATCTTAATTTCACATTAAAATAAATTACTTAATTAATCTATAGCACTAATTTTTAAATAAATTTAAGTTCTTATAAATCATATATGAAATCAATGTACCCTAAAGACGATGAAAAAGAAATTGAGAAATTATCACAAATGCTTAGTAAAATTCAAAATCTTTATTACAAAAAAAAAGAACAACTTGAAGAGTTGAAGTCGGAGATTGTTGAATTAAGAGAAGTTTTAAATTTCTTAAATTCGCTCTTATCAGGGAAATCATTTCATAGCGCAGACGAGATTTATTCAAAATCTATGGTTAAAAATGTGGAGGAACCAACTGAAGAACAATATTTTGTTGAAGAAGTCTCAAAAGAAAAAGTAAAAGGAACAAATATTAAAAGAAAAATTTTTTCTAAAAGTATGAACAAAGAAGAAGAGCTATTATCAATTTTGAATTTTTATGATTTTAATCGGGTTGAAATTAAAATTATTGAACCAGAAAAAAGGATGATAAAAGAATCTTCTGAAGATTTTGTCCGTATTTTCATCAAAGGAGCACTTGTAGAAATAAAAGAAAAAAATCCAAATATGAGCTTAAAATATGATTATTACAAGAATTCAGGATTAATAGAATACATTACTATTTCAAATTTGCAATCAATAAAGGATTACGATATTATTACGTCAAAAATGAGAGAATTATTGGCTAAAGAAGTCAGATATGATAATTGAATGTAATGTGCCTTGTTGTACATTAATGCGTTGAAAATAACTCATGTTAGATGGGTGATTTCATATACATAAAATTATATTGAGATAATATATTGTTTAATTAAAATAGGAAAAATTAATTATGCAGTAATTCTTATTTTAGTTAACCAAATTACCATATGGAATGTATTAAT
>JAEOTV010000148.1 GCA_016839635.1 Promethearchaeota archaeon
ATTACTCGTGCTAACTTTTTACCAATTGAAAAAAGTGAATTCCCAGAACTATGTGAAAGGAAAGGAATTGGGCATCCTGATACTGTTTGCGATGCTGTTGCTGATGCTTGCTCAAGAGCTTTATGTGTTTATTATCTTGAGAATTTTGGTCGCGTTTATCACCATAATGTCGATAAAGCGGCTCTTGTTGGGGGGACTGCCAGACCAGAATATGGGGGAGGTCTAATTATTCAACCACAATATTTTTTGATTGTTGGGAGAGCCATAAATCAAATTCTTACAGAATGCGGTGATGGTACAAACAAACTTGAATATATTCCTATTCCAACAATTTGTATAGCGACTCAGCGTAAAGTTCTTTCTGAAATTTTTAGAAACCTTGATTTAAATAAAGACATCCAATTTGATTACGCTGTTCGACCGGGATCAATAGATTTGACAGGAGTATTTGATGAATCCCACCATACTGAAGAAATTCCACTCGCTAATGATACAAGTTTTGGTGTCGGTTATGCTCCTTATTCGGATGTCGAAAAGATAGCTTTAGAAGCAGAATACTTGATTAATTCGGATAAATTCAAGGATAAGTGTAAAGCCTCGGGTGAAGATGTAAAAATAATGGTTGAGAGAATTGGTAATGAAGTTGGAATTACTATTGCAGCAGCAATGGTTAGTAAATACATCAATGATACTAGTGAATATATTAGTTATACTGATCAAATAAAAGAAGCAGTTTTGGATTTAGCCGCAGATGTTTTACCTGAACGCCAAGTCACATGTCAAGTAAATGTAGCTGATAATATTGAAAAAGGAATTACGTATTTGACAATTACTGGCACATCTGCTGAAGCTGGAGATGATGGAGAAGTAGGACGTGGTAATAGATCAAATGGTCTTATAACTCCATGTAGACCGATGAGTTTAGAAGCTGTTTGTGGAAAAAATCCAATAAATCATGTTGGAAAACTATATAACGTTTTAAGCACAGAGATATCAAGAGAGATCATCAAAAGAGGTCAAGGAGATATTTTAGAAGCACATGTTAAACTATTATCTCAGATTGGTAGGGAGATAACTAATCCTTGGGTAAATTCAATCGAATTAATTCCTGCTGATAATGTGAGCTTTGATTCAGTAAAGAAAATTGCAGAAGAAGTATCAAATGAGAAACTCAGTAAGGAAAGCTTTTTTGATTTAAGAAAAAGACTTATCGCAGGCAAAGTTCAAGTATTTTAGTTATTAAATGTGGATAAACAAGTTTTTATTTTTTTCTATTTTTTTAATTATTAGATTTTAAGTTAAAAGAGCAATTATTTTATATAAAGAAAGTTGCTCTCTCTTTTATTATTTTAAGGATTTCCTCAAGTGAGATTGTATGGGTTTAGATAAGTGGTTAAAGACTGAAGATAACGATAAAAGTTCAAAGGAAAAGAAGATTTCACCGGAGCAGGTAAAAAAAAGGAAAGACCATGAGGTAAAAAACAAAGCTTCTGAAAATAAATCACTTAAATTAGGTAAATTTACGCTTGTTTGCCAAAATAAAAAATGTAAATATCAAAAAATTATTATGAAAAAGCAACTGACTGAAGAGGATAGAACATGTCCTAGATGTGAGAAGGATATGAAACTTAAGGAAATGTAAATTTACTAGTTGAACCTAAATTTTTTGAACTATTTATAGGATTGGATGGAAGGTTATTTAAATCAAAAACTGTTTCACAATTTGGGCATGTATTCGGAGTTTTACTGTATTTTAAAATTAAGTAAAGAACAAAACCCATACCTAGAGTTAGGATAACTAGAAAACAGAGTATCTCGTGATAGATATGATTAAAATTCTTTCGGCGTAATACAACCTCTTGTTCACATGTTGGACAATAAACCTTATGTCCCATTTTTTCATCTTCCTAAAATAACATGTAATTATTTTAATCTAATTTAATCAAGTATAATTATTTTTTGGTTGTAATAAAATTCATCAATAAACATACTTATTATAAATAGGGAATGTAATACTCAATGAAATTAATTGAATCCTCTAAATTTTTTTTTTTCTTCCAGCTCTTTCTTTTTCTTTTCACCACTCGTTAAGATATCCCAAGTGCTACTTACCCCCATTTCTTTTAATTTCTTTCTTTCTTCATCCAAAGATACTTCATCTTCATTCTCATCTTCAATTTCATCTTTGCTCATAAAACACACCTATAAAATCTTTAACTTTAATAAATTAGTGTAGTTCGACTTAATATATTTTTCTTAGTTTATAGTTAATTAACATTGGATGAATAAAATGGTAAGTTTAGAAAAAATTAGTGATGAAACACTCAATAAAATTTTAAGTATTTAATTTTATATTTTATTAAAAAATTATTTTAATAAAAAAATTAAATATATCAAATTTGGTTATAATTATGGCAAATTGCGCACATTGTGGTCGAGAAATAATTGGAAATCCTTTTCACTGTAGTGAATGCGGATATAATTATTGTACAATCCATAAGGACCCTGTAAATCACGATTGCAACATTGTAAAAGAGAGTCTGGGATTACAACAATCACCAACAATTATCCAATCTTACAGTCAAACGCCACAGTCTTCACCGATCCCTCAAGAACAAGCATATCAACAATCAAGTACTCCTGGATTAGTCCGAGGGACAACAGATGGAACATACACTTGGTATCGCCAAGAAAGTCAAGTACCAGTTGATGCTTTTGATCCAGATTCAGGAATTAAGTTTAAGGGAATCTTATTGCCTCATAAATCAGAAATTTTTCATTTTATTATCGGAGTCTCATTAATTTACATTATAGGTATTATAACCTTTACGCCTCAGTTAATACTTATTTCTGGATATCAATGGGCAATTTTCATGTTAGCTGGTTTTTATGCTACAGCGTTTCTTTTTCATGAATTAGGGCATAGACAAGTAGCAGTTCATTTTAATCTTCAAACAAAATTCAGGTTATTAACGTTTGGGATGATTCTAACCGTTTTTGGGGTTGTAATAAACATATATTCATTAATCTCGGGGGGAAATAGTTTCCCTTCCTTAGCGTTACCTGGAGCTGTTGTTGTGTTAGGTTTGAGTAAAATAGATAGAACCACTGGATTATGTAAAGCTGCTGGCCCCACAGTTAATCTAGTTTATGGCATTATTCTTTTCATAATCTCATTTATAATTCCAATATACCCACTTAATCAGTTAATATGTTTAGCCGCAAATTTGAATTTTATGTTAGGCACGTTTAATATGATTCCTATTGGCATCTTAGATGGACAAAATATTTGGAAATGGAATAAAAAGGTATATATCGCGTTAGTGGGTTCACTATTAACACTGTTAATTATTACTTATATGTTAATCTACGCTCCAGTTAGTACTAATCCATATATTCCTTAATTTTACTTGAATTCTTATTTTTCTTTAATTTATATATATTGAAATCCTTAAGAGTAAAATCAAACTGTGAGAAAAAGAAAAAGTAAAAATTATGAAGGATGATAATTTTAAATAATTTGAATATTGAGTTTTATAATTTATTTTATTAAAGCATAAAAACAATATAATCGAGATTAGAGTGAATTAACCTGACCTATTGCGAATTTTGTGGTGATCAAATTTCATATTTACCGTTTACATGTAAATATTGTGGAGGTACTTATTGTAAAAAACATCGATTACCCGAAAATCATGAATGCTCATTTGAATTAAAACATGTACCTATAGTCTCTACTTCTCAGAGAGAAACTAAACATACATACCAAGATACTTCAATAAAAAGACCGGTATCAAGAGTTTATTTAGATAAAGAACCTAGAGCGTTTAAAAAATATTTAAAGAGACAAGAGAAACATAATGAAAGAACATTAAGATTATATCAAAAGCCTTACAAAAAATCTTCCCAATATCAAGGAACTAAAACACTCTTTTTTACAATCATAGCATTCTCTATTACTGCTTTGTTTTTTAGTTACTATGGAATTCCTGATTATTTATCTTTAAGTTTAAATGGTTTAGTATATAGATTCACTTACCATACTCTTATTACTAGCATATTTATTGGTACTGACGATCCCTTAAGTTTGTTTTTCTTGTTAATTATATTATTGATTTTATATTTCATGGTTAGAAATATTGAAGCAAGCCATGGAACTAAATTTTTAATATTAATATATGTAGTTTGTAGTTTAGTTACAGCTCTTTTCTATTTCTTATTGAGACTCTCACTCATATCAATATATCCCTTAGATTCAACACCCCCCCTTTATATTGGATTAGCATGGGGGGGTATACTAGGTTTATTGTCATATTCCCTTTTTCCAATTATGAATCAAAAAATAACTGCTTTTATGTATTTTCTTCCAATTAGAATGAGTGGAAAATCTTTTTTGTTCTTAATTATCCTTCTTAGATTATTTCCAGTAATTTTTTTTGTATGGTATGATTCCAGAGTTATTGTCTTTTATCTTCCAGAATTAGGAGGTGTTTTAGGAGCCTATATTATATATAAATATCAGTTTAATTTAAGATAAATTCATTTCTATTTCTCTTATTCGAAATCAAAAAAAATATCAAGGTAAAAATCTTTATTTTCATATACCACAAAATTCATAATATTACCTGAAAATGTATAATGCCTGAAAATAAAACATCTAAAATAATAGAATTAAATGAAGATTTAATTGAAAATAATGATAGACTTGCAGAAGAAAATAGACAGATATTTAAACAGAAAAATATAAGAGCCTTTGATTTTGTTGGAGCAATAGGGGCAGGTAAAACAGCAATCATTGAAAATATTGTAGACCGTATTTCACAGGATTATAAAATATTTGTCATTAATGGTGATGTAGCTACTAGAATAGATGCGGATAGAATTGAAAAATATGGTGTACAATCAGTCCAGATTAATACTGGACGCGAATGCGCATTGAATTCATATCATATCTCCCAAGTTTTAAAAAATTATGACTTAAATGAAGTTAATGTGGTATTTATAGAAAATGTGGGGAATCTGATTTGTCCTTCTGATTTTATTTTAGGTGTTGAGAAGCGGATTGTAATAGTATCGATAACAGAAGGTCCATGGGTAATTCGTAAACATCCAGTGTTGATTAAATTTTCTGATGTCGCTGTTATTAATAAGATTGATTTAAAAGATGTTATAGATGTAAGGGTTGAAGATATGATAAATGATGCTAAAAAAATTAATCCAAATCTCAAAATCTTTGTTACAAGCGCTACAACTGGAGAAAATATCTCCAAACTTATAAATTATATCTTAGATTAGTTAAAATAAGAATAAAAGCAAAAAAGTATAATAAAATTATTAACCAAAAAAGTTCTGATGAAATATGTCAATACGACAATATAACACGGAGTTAGGAACTTTAATTGATAAAATTGTTAAGGTATACATTGATAAGGATAAATTTTTTGTTGGCCAATTAAAGGGAATTTCAGAAGACTCCAATTTAATTCTTATTAATGTCAAAAACGAAAAAAACAAATCATTTCCAAAATTGTTTATAAGAAATACTTATTACGCTTTTGTAAGTTTGGAAGAAGACCCTTTTCCTATGCAGGCTTTAGCAGATAGAATTGCAACTATTTTTACAAAAGGGCATGTAGATTATATAGCAGATCAAAATATAATATCAATCTTAAGTGGGAAAATTATTGTAGATGAAAACGGAGTACGAGGAGAAGGCCCTTCATCTGATAGAGTTAGGAAAATTTATGAACAATTTAAAATGGATTTGGAAACAGATTAATTATTTAAATTAAATTTTTTTATTACTTTTATTCTGAAAATAAATTCAATAAATTTTTTAATTCTATATCCACAATTATGTTCTTCATGACAGCTTTCCCCAAAGGTGATATTTTAATTATTCCTAACTCATCAAATTTTCTTATAAAATCATTATTAAGCAAAAATTGAATATCTATGTCCCATACTTCATCAAAAATTTCTTTTAAATCCTCAATTTTTATATTCTCATCAACCTCTTTGCTTAATGCAATTATTAACGCTAAAGTACCGTACTGAGATGGCGTAATATTATCATCTTTTCCCTCAGAAGTTAGAATATAAAATGATTGTTCAAGAAATTTAGTTTTAATAAGCTCTAAGCCCACATTTTTTAAATTCAAATATACCTCGCTCATAATTTCCTCAAAATTGAAATCTTTGCTTAGATTTTTAAGATCTTCTTCTCTAATAATTTTTTGAGGATTGGTTAAAATAAGTTTTGTAATATTTTTTACAGTTTGATTAATATCAATATCATTAATTGTCAATCAATTCAACTCTCTTTAATTGTTATTATATTTAAGTTTTTAATTGCTTTTTTCAATTCCAAGTTTGATAAAATAAATGTTAAATTAAATTTAGATAAGGTATCTTCCATTTCGAAAATTGGCAAAATTTTTCTTATAGTTCGATAAATAGAACCTGCTTTATTATATTGATTTAAAATGGATAAATTTGAAAATATAATATTATATTTATTAATATGGAGTTTAATTGAGATGTAAAACACAATAATAAAAAAAATCTTTTCTGGAGTTGTTAATTCATCAAAATTAACCTGTTTTTTATCTTTTCTAATAAATATTATACTAATGAAAAAGCTCTTATAATCATCATTCAATGTGATTCTAATTTGAGATTTTATATTAATCTCAATTAGAAACTTATTCATTAAAGATTCTATATTAGTAAGAGAATTCTCTAATTCTTTAAATTGCTCTAAACATTCAGAAATTTCTTTTTCCTTAATCCCAAGAACATAATTTGATTCATTATCTGTTATTTTTTCATTAAATTTTGTGAGTTTTCTAATAATCAGAGATAAATCAAAAGGGTTTTGAGGATTATAATAGTTTTCTGAAAAGGTATACTTGTTTAATTCTTCTTCAGTTTTTTCAATGTCATTTTTAATTTCATTTGAGGACCTTAGAGATTTTAAATTACCTAAGTCAATATCTTGAATTTCAGTACTTTTATCATCTATTATTTTGTTTTTAAGTTCAGATTGTAAATCTTTTATTCTTTCTTTATCAATATTAATTATTTCTAGGAGTGATTGATGATCTTTTTCAAATATTTCAAAAAGAGGGGTAAGTTCTTCTAGTTTTAATTGAGTTTGGCTTTTCTTCGATTTAATATTATTAATTTCAGATTGAATTTCTTTTGCCTTCTTTTGAATCGCTCGGATTTTTTCTGCATTTGACAAGTTACCATCAGACTCAATGATATTAATTTTTATGTCATTTTTTAATTCTTGTTTATCTCCTGCCATCTCCCTAGTGATGCGATTAATTTGGTTAAAGTATTGTTTTTTTTGGGTTGTTAATTGTTGAATCTGTGAATTATAATCATTTAGTGTATTTTTGATTTGATTAATCTGGTTTTTACGTTGAAAAAAATCTTCTTCGAAAAGCTTCAATTTTTTCATGTTTATCGTTAATGATTCGTTCAATTTATTCAATAAATCTTTAGAAGTAGTATAGTCACTTGATTTTTGATATTGGGTTGAAAATTCCAATTCTTTTGATAGAGATTCTGTCTTTTTTAATAATTCAATATATTGAAAAATGAGTAATAAATTATTAATTATTTCATTATATTGAGAAGAAATGGATATATTATTTGAAACAATTTTACGATATTCATGGAAAAAGTACAGTAGTTCATTAGCTTTCAGTAAATGTTGAAATTCTTGAGTTTCTTCTTGTATAATTCCTATAAATTTTTCAATAGGAATCCTAGTTAAATTATGAGAAATATCAAGAAATAAATCACTTTTATATTCAGTTAATAAATTCTTTTTAATTTTTCCAGTAATCAATGTGAATTTGTTTCTAATTAAAATTTCTTTTAAACCGATGGATACCTTAAAACTGTTTTTTAGAATATTTTCTACCCTTTAGATTAATTATTTATTTTCGAAATGGTCTTCAAATTGTTTATATTCTTTATCTTTTTTTTTCTTTCTTTCTCGAATTAAATCAATTGGATCTTTATCTTCATCAATTTGAATCATATATTCTTCATTAAAGCTCTTTTCAAATTGAGACTTAAATTTTTTAATTTTTTCAGAGATTTCCTCACTAATTTCGATTGAATTATCTTCAGTAGATTTTTTAGAAATACTTGTTAATTTTTCTCTGCTTTTCTTCCGTCTAAGCCTCTTAAATTCTCTATCAGAAAGCTTTAAATAATTTTCATAACCTTCTTTTTGTTCTTCTTGTTTCTTTTTTAATTTTTCTAATTCTTCTTTCTCTTTAACCTTTTCCGTAATTGCTCTTTTAGCGCTTAATTCTTTTTGAGTTAATTGATTCTCAATAGTTTGGAAAAATTCATTAAATGTTAAAGTAGGGTTCTCTTTGAAATACTCTTTATAATCCTTTAATAAATTTGGATCAATATCTTCAGGAATTCTGCTTAATTCTTTTTGCAGTTTTATCTGGATTAATTTTTGATAATAAAATTTAGTTTTCTTTATTGATTTTAAGAAAGTAGTATTATGTTTTAATGAATCTAGAAGCTCCAACCATTTTCCTATTTCAATTGAAGGTACGATTGACACAAAATCGATGATTTTACTAATTTTTTTGTCTTCTACTAGTGTTAGGCCTATTTTTTTTGTTATATCTTTATTGACGTTTAATTTTTTTAAATTATACTTAAAAATTTCTTTATATTTTGCTATTGACTGGTTTTCAAAATCAAGAAATCTATTTAGGTTAATTTTTGAAATTTTATTTAACTTATTCTGTACAATTTGTAATATTTCTGTTATATTTGTTATCTGGGAAAGAATTTTGTGATCAGCAAATTCCTGTTCAAAAAATTGCATATTCTTAGTTATTTTTGAGGAATTATCGTTTATCTGATTTAATTCTACTTGTAGATCTTCAATTGGGTTTGTTAATTCCTTTATTTTTTCTAGATTAAATATTTGGTTATTACTCATAAGTTTGGATATAATAATTTTTATTAGTTTTATATTTCAGGAGGTCTTAGGGATTTAGTTCTATTTTTCCCATTAGTTCTTGTACGTGTCTGAGTTTTTTTAGCATCACTTAAAATATCTTGTCTTTCAACATGAATAGCAGTACCACCAACCAACTTTAAAGAATTATAAAAAATATTATAATTTAATAATCCTGTATTGATTGATTTTAATAAGGCTACCCTTGTCCCCCTTTCAATATCAGAGCCAGAATATCCATATGATAACTCTAAAAGGCCAACCGATCTATTCTTTTTCTTGAATTCGTCCCATAAAAGACCATTATCAAATTCCGATATAAATCTTCCTAATTTTGCTTCTAAATCTTTTGATACTGTTTGAACTTTTTTATATTCACTGTTTAAATTTGAAAAAATTGATTCATCTACGCCTATTTTTGCATTTTTTACTTTATTAATAAAAGATTCAATAATTTTTTTTCTTAAATGAAAATCAGGAAAATCAAATTTAAAATGGAATGTAAACCGACGCCATATTGCTGAATCTAGCTGATGTTGATGATTTGTAGCACCAAAAATCGCAAGTGGTACCCCTTCATAGTTTATTCTATCAATCACTTGGAGGAAAGAAATTACTGCTCTTTTAATTTCTCCTACTTCATGGATATTAGATCTCTCAGAACCAATTGCATCAATTTCATCAAAAAATAAAATAAAAGCTTTTCGTTCTTTAGAAATTTCAGCAGCTAATTCTACAACTCCACGAATATTTTTAATAGTATCCCCTAGTAAAGGTGACACAAGCCTATCAGACTCTACGACACATAAAGGAATATTATATTTCTTAGCAAATCCTCTTGTTAAGGAAGTTTTTCCAGTACCTGGAGGTCCATAAAGAAGAACTGTTAGGTTTGGAGCTAATTTTGTATTTTTTAAATTTTCAGTAAATTCATTATATTTTTTTAGGGCTTTAAAAAAATCATCCAAGACTTCTTTTTTAATTTCATTTCCTAATATATCCTCTACTGTTTCTTTAATGTCTGAGGGAAAATAAATGGCTCCATATTTTCCAAGTCGTTCTTTAATAACATCGTCAGTATATATTAATTTTTCATCCTTCTCAATATTAGATTTAGACATTGCATTTTCAACTCTTTTTCTAAAATTGTTTTTTTTTTATTTTTTATTTTTATTTTTATATTCAAAACTCTCACAAAAGATGGCAATTTCATTAATTAAAATTTTAAGATTATCTATTTGGGATCCAATAAAATTAAAAATCTCTTTTCGATATTGAACTGAATCTCTAATTTTCATTTTATCTAATCCTAAATAATTAGGAAAACATATTAATTTCATTAAATATGGAAGTACTTTTTCATTTGTTTGAAGATCTTTAAAGATAGTATAAAATATATTTTCATCAGATAATTTCCATTTTAAAATACCCATATATATCAAGAATGCATAATTCATTGAAATCCAATTAACTAATTCTTTTGATAAAAAACCTCGTCTTTGAGAGGCAAAGGCTAAATAATAGAGTATTAAAGTTTCATTACTAAATTGAGGATAAAATCTTAACGTTCCATCCGATTGCTTATTATCACGCAAGAAGTTATTTTCTAATAAAATTTCTACAAAATTCTCTTGTGGTGCTAAAAATATTCCATCAATTAGACGTAAACCGATTCGTTCAGCAACCTTCTCTAAGGCTTCTTCTTCAGCATTAGCAATTGAATCAATATAGGGCAAAAATACATCGTTTTTTAAGATCATAGGAATTTCATGATTTTCTTTTTCTGGGAATTCCCCAAAATTAGGATCTAAATTATAGAGTGATGTTATATTGTTTATTATTTGATATATCTTTGGTGATATTCCAGGAATTTCAAAAAAATCTGGATTTTCTAAATTTTCTCTATAATAAGTGTGGGGTTGCAAAAGATGTCGTTGACATTCGTAGAAATCAGTGGAATATTGTAATAAATTGTTATATATGATTCTTAGATTTGCTCCTCTTGGGAATAATTTATCTTCAATAAATTTAACTAATTGATATAAATATGTTTTTTCTAAATTTATTTCATCAGGATTAGTGATATGCCGTAGAACATTCAATGCATCAATAGATTCATGAAGAAATTCTACAATATAATCTTTTATATCAATAATAGGGATTTTTTCTCTATATTTAACAACAAATTCTTTAATAATCTCGTAAATATTGGATCTATACATAGCAGAGAATTCTGAAAGTGCCCTAACTTTACGAATATTCCTTTTCTCTTCTTCTTGACGTATTTTATCTAAAATTTCTGTATCTAGTAATAAATCTGCATCTAAATCAAGAATTATTCTTCTTGTTTCTCTAAGAATTGGGCGCATGTGACTTAAAAATGTTAGGTACCTTGGTAAAATATCAGTCCATTTCTCTCTTTTCCTTCCTGGTTTTACTGTTCTCGTAGATTTTTTTTTATAGCTCATTCATTTACCCTAATTTATAATAATTTCATTCTTCATCATATCCTACTAAAATTTCTGTAAATATATTAGAGATCTCAACGAAGATGGGTATTTCAACTCTACATAAATTACCTAATATCCATTTATTAACATCTTTGAGAAGAAATCTTATTTGATTGTGGATTTTCTTGTTTATTTCTGAATCAATTATTTTAGATAACCACAATCCTCCTCCTATTCTATAAGCTATGATTTTGATGAGTGGTTCGAATAATGGTTCTAAAACTTGTTTCATCATCCAAGATTTCGGAATAATACTCATATTTTTCTCATTAAAATTAGGATCATTTAAAATGGGATTAGTTTCATCAACGCTTAATTTTGGCATGAAACTAAGCAATAGGATTAATGCAAATATCGCTGAAATCCCATTAATTGTATATGAACCACCTATTTTTTCGAGATCATCTCTATTTATTGCAATATTTGCTAAGAACATACTTATGAAAACATTCCTATCAAACTCTTCTGAAACATAAGCATATCCCAATTCTTCATCAATAACTAAATATTTCTCTTCAAGAATTTTTATAATTTCATCCGGAAACGTATAAAAAACATAAACCTTTTCTTCACTCCTTCTTACATCCTTCTCAATTACAAGTTCTTTAGATACTAGTCCAAACAAGTTTGAAAGCTCTTCAAGTTGGTTTTTCACATAATGACGAGGTTTATTGGGATCCCCAAACATTGCAAAAAATTGATGATCAACGATATGAAAATCATTTCTCTTACTAAATGCCTCTACCATCCTATCTATTATCGGCCCTTGAGCTCCAGATGCTATAACTTTTGCTTTAGAAGTTACAAATCCATTTAGCAATTCATTGATAATAAAATCTTGCTCATGAGTTCGTGCTTTAAAAATTTTTTTTAAAGCCTCAGAAAAACTCTTTGTATTAGGAAAAAAAGCATTTTGTATTTTATCATTGATTGATTTTATTAATATATCTCCATTATTTCTCGGAAAATGAAGTTTCATATTGTTTAATCTCTGTATTAAAGCCTCTTTTGCGCCTGGTATATTTTCAATGTCTCTTTTTTGTAGCTGTTCCGTTGCTTTTTCAAGATTTCCCTGAAAATCATTTAAGAGTTCTTTCCATGTTGTATCTTGAACTTCTGTCATGTTTTCATCACTTTTTAATACTTTTTAGTCGGATATTGTCCAATTTAATTCAATTGAGATTTTTTTTAATGCATTGATTAATGGTTTAATAAACTTTCTATCATAAATATTTGGAGATGACATCCCTTTCTGTGCTTTCCACCCCATCTGAGTACCATTTCCCATCTCCCTCTGACCATACTTTAAAATGTTACTCAAATCTCGAACCCACCAATAAAACCTCAGCCATTTCTTATTTGGATTATCCTTGGAATAAATCACTGCCAATGCTTTCCATTCACCCATCAACCATTTCAGAGTTATACCACTTACCGGTAAATAAAAATTTATTGGAAAATTTGCATGAAATCGTAGATCAAGATTTTTTGGGAGAATATTAAAAATTGGTTGGTTATATCCTTCTAATATAACAATTTCTCCGCAATGTTGGCACTCATAATGGGATTTCATTTTGTCCATTTTTTTCTGACATTTTGGACAGGTTTTGTTTTCAAGAATCCTATATTTTATGATCTCTAGATTTTTTTCTTTTTTCAAATCTTCTTCTGTTTTTTGTTTCTGTTTTCCAAATTTTCCACTCCAAGTCCAGATATCATCATACGACTCATCTATTTTTTCCAAAGCTATAATCGTATTATTTAAAACATACTTATCATAAATCTTGAACATTCCAGCATGTTGATAATTCTTCCACCAAGATAATCTCACATAATGTTCTTCCTTTAAATAGGCGCTATGACAAATTAAAGCTGCGAATAATCGATTTTCAGTTTTATTTATTGTAATGCCTTTTTCGCAAATTTCATATTGCATATTCAAGCTTGCATTTTTGTGAAAATATTCACCCACTTGAAAATCCCCCAACTCAGCTTCTTTCTTTTCTGCTGTTTCTGTATCTTTTTCTTTATGTTTTATAATTTTCTTACATTGTGGACATTGAAAAATCCCTGCTACTAAAAGTTCCATCTTAATACCACATGCGGGACATTTCAATTTTAATCATCTCCACTCATTACTATTAATCTTTCATAATCCAAATTTAATAATTTTAATTCTTTTTCTGTTAGGTTAGCAATATTTTCATTAATTTTAACTAATTTATTTCTTAATTCAATTAGGGAATTTTGAATATTATCTACTATTGCTTCTTCATTGAAAGAGATTTTTTCAATAAATTCTAAATAACTAAATTTTTTTTCCTTACCAGAATAACTCTTTTTCAAATCCATCAATTTTTTATTAATTTCTTCAAGTTGGTTCCTATATATTAATAATGACAATAATTTAGAATTCCATTCTTTAAAAATATCAACTTTTTTGTCAACATTATCAAAGTTGAATTTATCTGAAAGTTCTACCTTCTCATCTTTAAGATATTGAATTATTTCTTTACTTTCTTCTATTGCTTTGTTGATTTTTCTCATAATTAATTTTGTATTTAGGGCAGGGTCAAAGATTTTAATAAAGTTATTGATTTTTTCTTGGATTTCTTTAAACCTTTGAAAAAATCCCTCAATTGTAATTTCAATTTTAATTGCTTGATAAATATTTCCAAACTGGTCCAAAATATAATAAAAATCATCAGATAATGTATAATCATGTTCACCAATTCCAAGAATAATTGAATGAATCATATTGCTTTTTTCACATCTCACCCCTTTTAGCCTAGTGAGGGCTAAATTAAAGTTCCTTCTATTTAAAAATTTAAATTTCTTATTAATCATTAAATATAATGTGTCATCTGGAACAGAGATTGTATTGTTTTCAATCGTTATTGTTTCCTCTCCTAACTTTAAGATAAAATCATCTTCTTTTTGCTCAAATTCTCTCAAACTTCGAATATTTTTAACTAATCCTAAATCAATATAAATTTCGATAAAGTCCTCTTTCCAAAATTTATTAATATTACTTTTATAAATATCATCTAGTATGAGTATTCTTTCATAAGATTCAATTAGAGTATTATCGTTCAAGTCTTTAAACAGATCATTTCTAATAACATATAAGAAAAGAATTATATATCTCATGTCTAAGTTATCGAGAACGCTATCTATTAAGTTTTTATCATCTTCTAATGTTAGATTTCTATGTTCCATACCTAAAATCCACTCATTTTTTTTAAAATAGCATAAACATTTCAGTGAAAAAGAGTAATTAGAATAATTAAGCATTCCTAAAAAATTTTACTAAAGTCCTTTAAAGTTTTTCACATAAAAGCAAAAATATTTTAGTTTCCCCCTTCTTTATTCTAATTGAAAATTGAAATAATTTTATCCTAATAAAGTGTGATATCAATGGGAAGAAGAAAGCGTAAACAAGTAAGCCCAAAGCGTGTCAAAAGAGTCCCAAAAATTTTCACTTGTCCAGAGTGTGGAGAAAAGAGCGTAAAAGTGACAGCTCTTAAAAAGAAAGGTGCTTTTGCAACGGTGAAATGTGGAAATTGTGACTTAACAAAAGAAGTATTAGTAAATTCAATATCAGAACCGGTCGATGCTTTTGGGGATTTTATTGATATATATTATGCGGATCAAGAACTACAAAGATTAGAAAGACGGATTGTTAAATTAAAGGAAGATAATGAGTGGGGAGAACTTGCTTTATCCTATTCTATTTTATCAGACTTATGTAAAACAAAAGCAGCGATATTATTAGATGAAGATAATGTCAATTTAGAGGAAGTTGATATTTGGAAAGCACGAGCGGAAAAATATAAGCAGCTTGAAAAAAATACATTATTAAAAATGGATACGGAAGAACTAGAACGGGGGGTTCGAACTGATGAAGAATCCTTATTTGCTGAAAGTGATACAAAGATAAAGAAAGAAAGAAAAATTGAAGATATTTTTGATGATCCTGGATTTTTAGAGTTCTAAAAATTAACTTACAAATGTTATTCTTTTGCTGATTATTGTTGGATAAAAGATAGATTATCTGCTTAAATAAAAAGCAGACTAATTCTCAAGTAAAAAAGATATCCATCAATTTTACCAAAAATAAAGAAAAGTTTAATGAGATTTACCAGTTTAGGGAACGGGTTATTATCCCTGTTTGCGTTTGGCGAATAATTGCTTTAGCTCCCCCATTATTGCTCCTCTAAGGGATACTGGGCTTGCGGGGCGGGCAGGGGCAGGGGCAGGACCTGGTCCTCGAGGACCTCCCGGTGGACCCGCAGGTGGCGGAGGAGGGGGGCCTCCAGGAGGGCTTCCAGGTGCACGCGCTGCTACTGGAGCTGTTACGCCCAGTGCTGCTGCTGCTGGAGCACCTCCCGATCTAACTGATGATATTTGATTGTTAAGAGAATTAATTTGG
Source organism: Promethearchaeota archaeon (assembly GCA_016839635.1). The sequence goes on from JAEOTV010000148.1 coordinate 15,950, forward strand.
TTTTGTAAATTAGTTACTTTATCATTTACAGTGCCTAAGGATTGATCAACCAAATCGGGGATGCGTAGGATAATAGACATTATCTTTTCAATAATATCACCAAATGCGTTTAATTTTTCTTCCAATGGCGCTTTTCGAGTACTATCTAAGAAGCTTGCAAATTCTTCAGCACACATATTAACTCTTTCAGTCTGGTAATTTTTAATATTATCTAATAATTTAATAGATTTTAATTTAATAAATTTAAGTTTAAGCTCAATTAATTTTTTGAAAAAAAATATATAAAAGAAAAGAAAAGTTAGATCTAACTCAATTCAGCAATAGTGTCTTTTAATTTAATCCAGAGGGTATTAATTTCATCTCTTACCTCGGTAAATTGATATATTTTTTTTATAAATATATCTCGAGCTCTATCAAAATCTCTTTGAACATCATTAAATTGTTGGTCAAGGATGTTTAATTTATCGCCATCAATTAATTTGTTTTTTGCTTTTTCAGCATCTAATGCTTTTTTTATTACTATCGATCTTTTATTAGCGAGCTCTGCTAATGAATCAACAAATTCTTCTTTTTTTTGTACGAAATATTCTTTTTGTACCGCTAGATCTTTAATCGCATTTAGATATTTGTTATTTGCTTTAATATAATCATCATTTTTTGAAATAATATCTTTATATAAGTTTACTTCCTCATCTTTAATGTTTGATCGATGTTCTCGGGCAAGAGTCTGCATTTGTTTTAATACATCTCTAAAGGTTCGATTTAACATTTCTCGAATAATATTCGCACTAGTTATATTTTCCGCATATTTAAGTTGAGAACTAATAAGAGATTTCTGGGCTTTAGCCAATTTTTTAAATTGAGAGACTAATTCTTTTTCCATTTTAGCAAGTTCTAATTCATCTTCATGGGTTATAATTGGACTCATTTTCAATCCCTCTCTATTAACTTTTAATGTAGTTGATAAAATTCATATATGATTTACTTATTTTGAATAATATAATATTCTTAATATTTAAGTTTATATTGAAAAGGATGCTGTTAAAATATTATCTCTGTAATTAGCTTTTATAATTTTTGCTTTAATAACACTTCCAATAAATTTTTCAGATTGAGTGATTGGTTTGTTTAAAAGTACTTTGATTCCATAAAGATTATTAATTTTTCCAATATATTCCTTTTCCCATCGTCCTTTAGAAATAACTTTTAATCTTAATAAATCATTTTTTCGAACTTTCAAGGAAGCAACAATTTTCCGTTTGTGAATTCCGAAATCACGCGGTCCCAATTTTAATTTAATGTTATATTTCTTTTCAAGAGAGGTTAATTGATTATAGAAATAACCCCAACTTTTTGGTCTAATTTTCTTTAATTTTCTTCCTGTTTTATAGATCAAATATTTTTGGATGCCTATCTGAATTTTCTTATCAGGATAACCCTTTTTTCTTAATTTTTTTACATAATTAATAATCTCTTCAATATCATCATCATTTTCTCCAGGAAACCAGACGGGAGCGATTAGTACATCAATGGTAGTATTTAATAACCGAGAGAGATTTTTTAATAGATTGTCTAAATCATAATTCTCACTATTACATAAGTAATTGGCTTTTTCCAAGTTTAATGAATTTAAACTAATATTTATACGTGTTAATTTAGCTTCTTCTAATTTTCTAATGATCTCTTCAGTGAGTAATAGCCCATTTGTCTGTAATGATATGGTTTCAATCCCTTTTATTTTCCAAATTTCTTTAATCAAATTGAATAATTTTGGGTATAGGAGCATTTCTCCGTATGGAGCAAAGTGAATTTCTATTTTATAATTCCCTTTAGCATTAACAATTTCTTCTATTTTCTTAATTAAATAGTTAGGATCAACAATGAAATTTGTATGATAATCTCCAGCACTTACAAAACAATACCTACATTTCAAGTTACATAAGGTTATAGGTTTTATCTCAACAATATTTGTCCCTCTATCAATAATCCCCAGAAAATCTACACCAAATAGGGGAATATCCGAATTTTCATCTACATTAATGATTTCATTGGTCATGTTGTTTTTCAGATTTTATATCTTAAAATTCCTAATATTGATCCAAGATTTACTAATTGTTCTCCAGATATATTTTCTGTACTCATGATATTAATTTTTCCACCTGTATTTTCAACATTAGTTATAATTTCTTCAATTTTTAGTTTATGTTTTTTAGATGATCCTCTAATTAATATATCTGCTATCAATAACTCCTTAATAGCTCCTTTTTCAGAAGCATTAGACACCTCATCAAAACCTATAACTATGAGGTCAGCATCTGTGGCAAATTGCGTCATAATATTTTCTATTTTTTCGGCCTCCTCTAAAACTTTGATCCTATTTCTAAATTTAGCTAATTTATTTGATTTTAGAGTTTCTGTTATTGCACTTTCAGTTCCTGAACTTGCATGACAGGTCTCAATATTACCTTTAAAGTCAAAACCAGGTGTTTTTTGAAGAAATTTTATAAAATTATCTTTAGTATTTCCAGGTCCACATGCAACAATTAAATTTATATCCATATTTTTTATATTTTCTATTACCACTTTCTGAATATCCGTATAAAATTCATTTAATGCCGTATTTCTGTAAGTTTGTTTATATCTTTTGCCAGGTATGTTTTTTCTAATTGTGGCTATCCGATTATGACTAAAATTTGTGATAAGAGCTAGAGTTGCCAAACCAGTTTCAATTCCAATAATTAATGTAATAAAATTAGAATCGAATTTGGAGGTATCTTTTATTCTGCTTAATTCATTTTTTAACCATTGTTCTTTGATTATTGTTAACTTTTGAGAAACTTCGATATTAAATGTATGATAAGTCCCAAAGCTTACATAATCCTCTGGTCCTTCTATAATTTTTCCTTTTATTCTTAAACGATTTGAAAATTCATGAAAAGACACAGATTCAACTTTAAGTTTTAATTTCATTAATTTTCTTTCCCCTGAAGTCCCTTCTTTAAGAATAACTCTTCTTTGAGTGAGGGAAGAAACTTGATCATCTTTATTAATAATATTATATAGTGACCACAGATCGTTTAGACTTTCTGTTTTAACTGATACTTCTCCATGTTTTTGATCTATATTGAGAATTTTCAAATCTAAAACTAGCTCATCAAAAAATTCTATATATTTATAATTAATTCAAAATTTAAGAAAAGCTTAATTCAATTTAACGTGAATAATACTCCAAAGAAAAATAAAATAAATAAAAAAGATAAAAACTAACTCTATTGAATATCTAAGGACTTTTACTTTTCTCCTAAAGCGTGTTTAACTTTTTCTAATTCTTCCATGCGTTTCTTTTTTTCTTCTTCTCTTTTCTTTAATTCTGCCTCATCGACTTTTTGAAGTGAAACACCCTTTTTAATTTCTTCTTGTAGTTCTTTATCTACTGGAGCCATTTTTATTTAACACCTTTTGATTTAAAATCTTGTAAAATAATTAAATTGATATTTACAAAAAATATAATAGAATTTATTTATAAGTTTTAGTTTTAGCCAATTTCTAATTCCATTAAATAGGCATTTTCTCCAGATTGATAATAATTTTCAAGAATGTCTGGGTTTTTTTTGAATTGAAATTTTTCATACAAATTAATAGCTACTGAATTACTTATTTGAACATTTAAAACAATTTTTTTAATTTCCTTTTTGGTTTTTATTTCATCTATAGTTTTTTGAAGAAGGTATGAACCATAACCTTTATTTTGAAATTCTGGTTTAATAAGAAAATTAATCATGTTGGCTCTTTCATTTTTATCCCTTATAACTATAATAAAACCAATAATTTTTTTTTTAATTTTCCCACATTCCAATTTTAAAAAGAGTGTATTATTTTCTATCAAATTTTTCATTAAATTCTTTGAAAATGCATTCTTTTCAAAAATTCTTCGCTCTAGGTTTATGATTTGCTTTAAATCTTTTGAAGTAACCTTTTTAATTTCTACCAAGACCATATTCATTCTTAAATACTTTTATGGGTGTTTTTTCTGTTATTTGTTTATATTTTAGTCGCCTAAAAGGTGTTGTTTCTATAATATACCCTTTTAATTCATAACATTCCATTAAATAAATGACTTTATCTTCGATTGAAATATAGAAGGGCATTTTAATATAATTTTCATCATAAGATAGTTGTTTGTCATGAATTTTTAGATCAGACAATAGGCTTTTATAAAATTTAGCCAGATCTTTATCTTCTCCCTCTATTTGTGCATATAATAAGAGTCCTTCTTCAGTGATTACTTCGTAAGGTAATTTAATATTCTTAGCTCTCCGAGTATACCTATTCTTTAATTGATGATAATCTTTAGCTCTTATTGAACAAAAATGCATTTTTATATCAACTTCCAGCCCTAATTTGCGTATAAGATTAAAAGCTGTTTCTTGGCTATTGAGAACAGAAGCAATTGAATCTTTTTTCAATTTGAAACCCCTTTCCTTAAGAGATTTACTATTAGGAAAACAAAATTCAAATTCATTTAAATTAATAAAATCTACACCAATCTTATCTAAATAAAATACAAATTCCTCCAGGTATTTTATATATGTATTTTCTGGGATTACTGGAACTTCAACTCCTACAATCATTTTTTTATTTAGGGCTATTTTAATATTTTTCCAATGTTTTCTCGCAGGATGGAATCTTATTTCATCTAATCCCGCAAGAGAAAGTCTTTTAGCTATATTTTCATCAAAATTAATACCATTTGTATATAAATGGATGTGGAATTTTTTTCCTTTTGCTACTTTAACATAATTAATATAATCAATAGTTTTATCAAGATTTAATTCTGAAAGCGGTTCTCCACCTGTAATACTCATTCCTTGAGCACTTATTTTTTCAATTTCTTGAAGTAATTCTTTATTATTCTTAATTTCTATTTCGTCAGCAAATGTTATTTCTTTATCTCTCCTTTCTTCTGAAATTGGACAGTACCAAAAACAATGATCTGGCTTTTGACATATTCCATTTAAAAATAAAACTACTTTAGATCCTTTTAAACAATACTTACATCCTTTAGGGATATTTTTTCCTTTAAGATAGTAAGTTTCTCCTTTTGATTTTACTAATTTTACTTCTTTCATTTTTTAAATATTTTTTTCCTAATGATTGATTTCCTATTTGCCATTTTTTTTAAAACTTCTTCTGTAGTTTCATTAATCTGAAGTGATCTTTTTAGAAATACTCCAGTTCTTCCATACTTTTCTCTTCTTAAAAGTACTTTTTTTCTTTCATTTAAAGTATCAATACTGATTTCTACTTCTTTTGCAGCATTAACTTCATTACCAATTATAGAAATTTCTTCGTGGCCTTGAGAATTTGGTTTGATTAATACTAATCTTTTATCTATACCAGTTACTCTTTCGTCCAATTTCAACTGATGCATATCTATTTTTCCACCAAAATTATAGAATTCAATTGATTTTTTCTCAAATTTCGATAAAGGTAATGTAATACTTTCTAATTCACTTAAATGGATATAAAGTTTAATTGAATCTAAAGGAGTGGCCATAATTATTTCTCTAAAATAATTTTGAAAACCTTTTTTATCTAAAATAAGTTCTATTTGAAATGAAGGAATTTGTTGAAAAAAGATGATATCTATGTCGCTATATTCGTGGACATCTCCACGGGCAATGCTTCCGTGTATAAATGGATTGAACCCCTCTTTAACGAACATATCTAGTAAATTAATTGCATGATTCCTTTTCTCTTTTAAGAGATTCCATTCATCTTTAGAATAGATTATTTTTTCATTATGATCTCTTAAAATTTTTTCTTTTTTCATAACACAAAATTAGATTTCTGATTTTAGTAATTTATTCTCTATAATATCAATAATTATGCCTAATAAGATTGTTTCATAATGCTTAAAAGAATTTCTGGCTTTTTCTATAGTTAAATGTTTTAAAATATTATTTTCTTGAGCAATAGCTTCTTTTAAAAACTTCTTTAAATGTCTATTTTTTAAGACAAAAATTGATTTTCTGCTAAATATTGTATATATTTGAGCAGTTATTGAATTATTTCTAAAGAGCTCACGATAATCTGAAGAAAATTTATTGTTTAGCTTTGGATTAATCAAAATAGATCCCTTACTATCTGAATCTAATAAAATTAGTTTAGAAGAAAGAAGCGATTTTGAATGATCTATTAGAATATAGTTCAATTTTAATGAATCTTCTCTCATTTTGAAATCATCAAATATAGTTGAAATTAATATTTTCCACTCATCCAACAATATTTTTTGCAGAGTCCGGTTATTGGGAATATACTTGATTTTAGCTTTTATATTTATAACATTAAAACCATAAGTACTTAACCCTTCTGTAAAAATCCTTAAGAGTTTCCTTTTATTTCTCGTTTTAAATATCAGAATTAGAGGAAGGTTGTCGGAGTTTTCTGTAATGGATGAATTTCTAGTCAAAATCCATTTTTTTGGTAAGATAAATTGATTTTTCCTCGTATCGTGTGATGGTGAAGATGAAACATTTACTAAAGCTTCATTTGAAAAAGAATAACGCCATCTATGAGTAATTTTGAAAATTTTTACTCCAATTAGAAGGAGTAGTAATAGGATAATTATAATAATATCAACAGAAATCCAGTCTATTTGAAAAATTGTCATAATATTAAAAGGTCAAACTTAGTATTATTCTACAACTTCAGTGATCCAATTTAAATATTTTTCTAAACCAATATTAATTTTAAATCCAATACATTCTGGTGTATCATAACTATGAATTTCATTGATTTTCTGTATTATACGTTCATTATTTTCTTCAATTGTTTTGATAAGCAATAAATACTCTTTACCCTCCTCAATTTCTCCTTTCCATCTATATATCGATATTATATTATGAATAATATTCACACATGCAGCGAGTTTAGTTTCAACTAGCAGTTTTGCTATTTTTTTACCCTCTTCTACATTTGGTACAGTTACAAGGAAAATATAATGATTCATACTAGATCTTTTTTGCTATTTATAATTCTGTTTAAATTAATACTTAATATCAACTTTTTTAAGATTTATTGGTTTGGTATTTCAACAAATTAGGTTCTAAACCATTTATTGATAATATAGAAGGAGATTTAATTTGATAGTGTCAAAATATTTTGACAAAAGGGGGATAATTCAAAATGAAAGTATCTTTCTCTAATATCTTGAAGATTTAGAAAAATTACTTTTTTTCTAATATTTTGAAATTTTAGAAAAATCAGTTTTAAGATAAGATTACGATTAAGGTTTATATAATAGATTTTCATTTTTTAATTCTAAAGGAATTACCCTTCAAAAATAAATCAAAATACCTAAAAAAAAACAATCAAGCGTATTAAAAAGAAAGAGCTTTAAAATAGGGATATTAAAGAGTTAATATATTGACAAACTTTATTTATATCCTTACTTTTATTCTCTCTCTTTTTTCTTTTCCATTTTCGTATTGAGAGATATAAGATCCTCTCCTAGAAGTATATCTTCTAGGAGAATTCTCTCAATTTCTTCAATTTAAAATTACATTAGCATCTTAAGAATGTTGAAACAGAAATTTCGAGATAAATTTTAATTATTCTTTAATATCTTGAAAATTCGGAAAAATCAATTGTTTCAGAATATCTTGATATGTGAGAAAGTATAATTACCCAGAAATATTAAGAATAATATTTATATAACAAATCTGCGTGTTTTAATTAATCTATAATTTATCAATAAAAATAAAGTAAAAACTGTAAAGGTTTACTTTTAAAAAAACAAAATTTTTAACAAAAAATCAAAAAAATAATTCCGTGTATGTATTATGGAAATGGAGAAAAAAAATTTAGCGATAATCATCTTAGCAGTAGTATTAGCTGCCTCTGGTGTTGGAAACGTTATTTTAGCTATGCTGACTGTTATTGAAACACCTCCTACTGGAGAAGTCCTTAAAATAGCAAGTACTTCCAACCCAGTTACAATGGATCCTATGGATGCATGGGATAGTGTTTCAAATGATATGCTTCGTCAAGTAGTTGAACCTCTAATTGCTACAGATTTAACTGACCCAACCTTTCCACTTGTTGGAAGGCTTGCTGTAGACTGGGATTTCAATATTGGTGAAGGTGGAAAGTATAATAATATCACATTTTATCTACGTGAAAATGTATATTTCCATGATGGTGAGCTATTTACCGGAGAAGATGTGATTCACACATTCGAAAGAATTA
>JAEOTV010000020.1 GCA_016839635.1 Promethearchaeota archaeon
AGATAATTCCGTTATCTCCAATGGGTTTACTACCCCCAAACTCACAAATTCCTGCACCTCTTGGAATAACAGTAATGTCTTCCTCATTAGCAACTTTAAGTATCTCTGAAATTTCTTGAGCATCTTTTGGGCGTATAACAATATCAGGAACACCTTGCAAAACAATATCTACATTTCGAGAATAAGCGTGACGTACATAAATATCATTAGAAATATACTTATTAGAAACTATCTTTTCCAATTTATTAAATATGTCTGACATTATTGAATTACTAAATCTACATTTTGTTAGAATAATTTATAATAGAAACGTTAAATTACTTAAATATATCCCAATTAAAATTAAAGGGAATTCTGCGCTAGATAACAATAACTCTATACTAATATAAAACCAAAGGTGTAAGCGATCTATTATCGAGGATACATACTTATTCGTCTAAAGGCAATTGGTACGGAATGGAAAGTTGTTGAAAAACTGACCAATTTAAAATCTACTGAACCAGATGAGGAATGGAAAATTACATATGCTACTCCAATATATGGAGGATGGGATGTGATAGTTGAGTGTTCATTTTCTAAACTAAGAGATATAGATAAAATTGTCACATACTGTAGAGTAGATAAAGATTTATCTCAGTGGATTGAAGAAACTACTACATTAATGGGTTCTAAAAATGATTATCCCGGTTAGTTTACACTTAATTAATGATAGGGTTTATTAAACTGTGAAAAATATCAAGAAATACATTGTTATTTGTATCACTACGTTATTGTTAAGCATTCCACTCTTTTTTCGCCTATTTGTTGAATATTTGTTAATAAACATAATCACTTTAACTTCAGTTGTAATTTTTCTTTTAGGTATATCCGTTCTTCTGCTCATCGGAGTAATAATTGAAATACATGCCTATGACAGCCAACATTTTGAATTAATTAAAAAGCATGATGTAATAGATGCATTACTTAATAAAAATAGTAGAGGCCTTGTATTGGTATTATTTTCAATAACGATGGTAATGGAAGAATTAATTTTTCGATATTATTCTTTCGGTATACTAAATTCTTTATTAGATTTGAATTATTTATTGACCATACTTATTTCAAGTATTGCTTTTTCACTTTATCACATTCATGTTTGGTTTTCCTTTAAGAATTTAAGATTGCTTATTATTAATCTGATTTATCCATTTTTGATGGGATTATATCTGGGATATGTATTTTTATCTTGTGGGTATTTTTCAAGTGTTATTGCTCATTTTATAATCGCATTTATTATGCATTATAACCTTTACAGACGATATAACAATAACAAATTTAAGAATAAAAATTAAAAAAAAGTGAAATTATTTACTTCTCAAGAATTTTTTATCTACCTTTCCAATTGAGGTTAAGGGCATTTCCTTGAGGATTTCGATGAATTTTGGTATTTTATATTTTGCTAAGTTTTCTTGAGCAAATTTAAGAATCTCATCTTTAATTTCTTCAGATGGTTTATATCCCTCTTTTAGTAATACATATAATTTAACCATCTCAGATCCAGGACGATCAGGATCTGGGATACCTATAGATGAACAGAGTTCAATTGCTGGATGTTTGTTCATTTTGTCATCTATTTCAACACTAAAGACTTTATACCCACTAACAATAATCATGTCTTTTGTACGATCTACAATGGTAATATAGCCATCTTCATCCATAACTCCAACATCTCCAGAATAGAACCATCCATCTTGAAGAGCATTTTCAGTCTCCTTAGGTTTATTCCAATAACCTTTAAAAGTTTGAGGTCCTCTTATAGCAATTTCACCAGGTTCTCCAATAGGAACTTCTCGAGTTCTATCAGAAACATCTACAAGTTTTAATTCGGTATTTGGTAATGGAACTCCAACGGTTCCAATTTTCTTTTGTCCGAGGTATGGATTAAATGTAACTCCAGGGCTATTTTCTGTCATTCCATAAGCTTCAATTACTTTTCCCTTACCGACTACATCTTCAAATTCTTTAATATTTTCTGTTGGAAAAGGAGCTGCGCCTGAAATATATCCTTCTACTTCACTCAAATCTAATTTCTTGAATCTTCGGTTTTTTAATAAAAGAAGATAAAGAGTAGGTACATTGTAGAAAAGTGATATTTTATCCTCATATTCTTTTATTTTGCTTATCATATAATTGGTATCCCTTGGATCTGGGACTAAAATCTGAGTTGCTCCTAGAAACGTTGTTTGTAGACAAAATTGGAGTCCTGCCAAATGAAAAAATGGGAATCCTGAAATATAGACTGCATTTCCTGGTTTTACTCCAGGCCCAAACCAATGCTCTACTATTTGTAACAATGAAATTAGATTTCTATGAGTTAATATAGCTCCTTTGGGTGGTCCTGTTGTTCCGCCTGTATATTGAAGTAATAATAGATCATCAGGATCAATTTTTACATCGGGATATTTGTCACCAGGATATTTTTCTAAAATCTCATTATAAGATAAATAAATGATTCCATCAAGGGGCTCAACTTTTCCAACAGGAATTTTACCAATTTTAATCATTTGTTCTTTCATTGCAGGATCTAAATCTAAAACATCAGAAACATTAGTAGTAATAACTATCTTTACATTAGTTTCTCCTGTTTGTAATGCCTTTCTAACCTTTTCTTCGTAAAAGGAGTCAAGTGTAATAATCGCTTTCGCTCCACAATCTTTTAATTGATATACAATTTCATTCGGTTGAAGAAGAAAATTCACGCCTGAAACAGCACATCCAGCATAAAATGCACCGAACATAGCAACTATAAATTGAGGAACATTTGGTAAATTTATAGCAACTCTATCCCCCTTTTCTAGTCCATTCTCAATAAGACAGTTTGCAAAACTGTTAATATATAATTCAGTTTCCTTAAAATTTGCTCGGGAACCTTGAAAATCATAACAAAGACTCTCTGGAAATTTTTGTACCACTCGTTTAAACATTTCAGCTATGGAATAAACTTCAATATCAATCTCAGGTTTAACATGTTTATCATAGGATTTTAACCATATTTTTTCTGAATATGGGCTGCTTTCCATCATTTTTTCTGTCATTTTTTATCAAATTTCGATATTTTTTAATATAGAATTTACTATTTTTAATAGTATTCCTATTGACAGTTCTATATTTAAAATTATTTAAATGATTCTGATTTTTTGAAAAAAATATATTTCCTTATGGATTTTAATTATTAAATCCCATAGATTAGTGATTTTTAAAGGACTGATATGAAAGTTTATTTCCGAGAATTAATGCGTGAAGATATTCCAGCTATTAAAGATATTAGTAAAGACATTTGGGAGGGGGACGACTATATCCCTTATGTTATCGAAGAGTGGCTCCAAGAGAAAAATTGTATGAATTATGGGACTTTCTTGGATGAAAATAAGACAGAATTAATCGGATTTGGCAGAGTAAAGTTATATAGTAATGATATCGCGTGGTTAGAAGGCGGCAGAATAAAAGTTTCATATCAAGGACAAGGTATCGGAAAATTACAACTAAATTATGCAATAGAATATGCTAAAAAGATTGGAGCTAAGGTTACTCAATATGATACAGGATCAAAGAATTTTGCATCAATTTCACTGGCTAGAACGTTCGGATTTAAACAGAAAAAGTGTATGGACCTTGTTGAAGCTAAATCTACCGATATTGATATAAAAGGAAAAATAACTGCACAAATACAAAAACTAACTGCGGAAGAAGCAAAGGAGTTTTATAAAGACTTTGATATCGGTCCTGGAAATGAAATATGTATTGGCTGGTCTTTTATTCCATTAGAAAATATATCTGAAAAACATGGCTCATGGATATATAATAAAGATGCTATTTTACAGAAAATAACATTTGGAAGCTCTGTTGACTATGAATCTCCCTCAGAACAAGAAATCTGGATGATTGTTTATGGAAAACCTAAAGCTACTCTTGAATTAATTCAATATTCAATTCAAAAAGAGTTAGAATCCAAAAAATCTAAAATTTTTGAGATTTTTTGTAGAGTTAATACAGTAGATCTGTTAAAAGAAATTGGATTTAAATATTACGAAGATGAACGATTTGGTGTTTTATTATTTGAAAAATCTTTAAAATAAAAGAAAAAAAAAGAATTATTGACTTTCAATACTCATTTGGTATTCTTGAGTTTTCCTGTTTCCACAATGAATACAGTAAGCAATACCTCGCTCTTGTAAAGTATGAAGCATTGAATCTGAAAACTTATTACCACATTCACTACAAAAAGCAACTTCAGATCGAACTATTTGTTCACTCTGTTGAATAGGAACAATTGGCTCTTGCTCCTTTTTAACTTGATGTATAATTTGTGGTTGAGGTGGTGCTTGTTGTTCTGTTGCTGGATTTTTAACGGGTTTAGGTTTTCCTGAAATCGCATAATATAATGCTTCAAAGATTTTATAAAAGAGTAAGCCAATTCCTTTTAAAAGATAATATACTCCTTTTAAAAGGTAGTAAACTAAGTAGCCAACACCTTTCAAAATGTAATAAACTAAAATTACAGCAAGCGTTAATACAGCAAAAACTCCTATCACGACGAGAACTTGCGCATAGATTGGTTGTATCAAAAACCAATTAACAATTTCTTGCCAGGCAATATCAAAAATATATACTTCACTCATTTTTCTATCACTCCAAATTATAATATTTTTACTTAATTAAATGGAGATCTTAATCGAATTAAAAAAATTTGGAGTCCAATTTTTATAAGATACTATTGAAAATCAAGAAGAAAATCTTAAAATTTTGTAAAAAATTGAATTTATTGTAATTCTTTTATATCCTCAATGGTTTTTATCTCAATTCTTTTTAGACGTGCAATAAATTTCTTACGTAGATTTTTTATTTGCCAGTCGTAGAATAAAAGAGGAAAAAAATTAATTGC
>JAEOTV010000149.1 GCA_016839635.1 Promethearchaeota archaeon
ATATATCCAGTTTGCTAGGAATCATATTCAAAATATAAAGGCGCGAGATAAAATATATAATATAATTAACAAAGGAGTAGCATCAAACATACAAAAATCTACAATTAACCAAAATATTTCAAAACCACCTGTTAAGATAAGTAATCTTAGAATTCCTGTAAGCTCAATAAAAAAAATTGCTTCTTCAAGTATAGAAGATTTATCCAAAACAAAAGGTATGGCCCCGTCAGAGGCAAAAAGGTATATTGAAATTGCACAGAAATACCTAGAGAGTATGAGAAAAGAAGATATAACTTCAACTGATACTAATAGGGGAAAAATAAAACAGGATCAACCATTGGGTTTTATAAAGTTTGATAACACAATTCATCCCCTGAATTTGAAACCTATTACACCTCTCACAGAACAGAAACAAGCACCAGTAGAAAAACCTCTTACTCATTTCCAACAACTCAAGAAACCAAATCTTAACATTAAACCTTTATTAAAACCAAAAATTGAGCTAAAATCAACTAAACAATCATCCAAACCAAAGAAAGTTGAAAAAAAATTACCTCATATAGAAATAAAGAAACAGCCAGAATTAAAAACCTTTTTCGATTTAGCTACTATGCAGAAGATACGCTTTTTACACTATAAAATTAAATCGATAGAGGAAGCATTAGAAAAAAATCAAGAATTTTCTTTCTCTGAGCTTAACAATGTTTTAGAATACATTAAAATCCTAAATGTTAATTATAAGACTCAAAGCCAAATAAGAATTTTTAAAGAATTAGATATTACGCCCTCCTTCTTTGATCCTATTGCGAAAAAAGAGATTAAAATATGGGATCTAATTTTTGAATGTTCCCGCGTGTTATGGATTGCAGCACAAGCATATTCTTACCTCTCTACCAAGTTCGAAGCGGATAATTTAATGGAAAATGCGATCGTCGCAATGGTAGAATGCAGTAAGATGTATAAAACATCAGCTTATTTTAGTGCAGCATGCAGTCGACAGGAAGATAAAGGTCTCGCATTGTCTGTAGAGAATCTTGAATTGAATTCTGAGGAAGCTCGTATTCTTGCTCAGAATTTAGCTACTATAAGCGAAGAAAGGAAGGAAAACTTTGCAATGGCAGCTAATTTATCTTCTGGATTAAGTGCACTGACAAAAAGATTAGCCTTTTTAAGAATATATGATGAAAAAAAGGAGAATCACTTTAAAGCCCAACACAATTATGATATGGGACGGGCTTGTCACTTAAAAGCTAAATCATTATTAAAAGTCTCACCTGAAGGTGAAAATGAAGAACTAATTGAAAATTTACAGAAGAAGGCGAATTATTATTATAACAAGGCTGAAGAAACTTGGGAATTTATGTTAGCTAAAATTTCAGACTTAACAGATTCGGAAATAGAAAGTATAAGGACTAATTTATCAATTGTAAATGATAATATCATAGCAAACGATGTTGAGATGATAAATGACAAACAAGCTTTAGAAATACAGGATCCTGAGCCACTTATAATAGTCCCTGAAAACCTAGCACCCTTTATTCCAAGAACAATGAATTTTTTAACACAATACAAGCAAACAGATTTGAATTTCGATGCTTACAAACGTTATAAGCATATAATGTCAGAATTTTTAATAGATTTCAATAAAATCGAGGAATTACAAAATAGTAAAGCCGGTATTGGTCGAACGTTAAAACAATTGAAGATTTTATACGATAATAACGATATTGATATAAACAACTTTACTGAACTTTATGAAAAATACTCAATAAAGCTTGAAACAATTGAGAATGCTATTCGAAACTTAAAAAATCCTGAAAATAAAGGTAAAGTGCCAGAAGAGCAAGAAGAAATTCTTAAAACAATTATGTAATCTAGAAACTCTTATGCCTAGTAGAAAAGTTGAACAAGTACTCAGAAGCATTTCTAAATTCATTAAAATTTTTACGAAAATTATTTTTTATCCGCTATTAGTAATTATAATTATTGTCTTTATTTTTAATCAAATAATAGGAATATTACTAGCAGGTTTTTTCTTTTTAGCATATTTCCTTTCTTATTTAATTACTCTTTCTTCCAAGAGAAGGCTTTTAACGTCAATGCAAGAATACTCTCTAATAAGTGATACTGAACTTTCCGAAAAGTTAAAACGCCCTGTAGAGGATATTAGAAGAATTTTATCCTCTTTATCGAAAAATCAGAGAAAAAGAAAATGGTTAGTTGTTCTTTTGAATAAACGTTATATATTCTTAAATGAAAATGGCGTTGAAAATTTTAAACAACTACATAAGCATGGGTATAATGAAAAAAAGATTTTGGAAGAACTACAACCAAAAATGAATATTAGATCCAGAGCGGAAGTTAAAGCTATTGAAATAACATTAGCTAACCATGATAGACTTAATAATTAAAATTTTAGATTTTTCCTTAAGATAAGTAATATCTCTTTCTAAATGTCCATAATTTGGATAAATATTATAACTTTCTAGTCTAATAGAATATAAATTTTTATTAAACCCTTTTATTTTATTCAAAATAATAATTATAAAATTGAAAATTAATAATTAGATTTGCTATATATATTTAAGGTGATAATGTGAGTCCTAGACCTGGACCGATGCGTCGTGGGATGATTCGACGACCTTTTCGTCCTCCGATAAGACGTAACATTTGGAGAACCCGAAGAATTCTCTGGCGTACTACCCGACGTCTGATTCTGGGATCCTCAGTATTATTAATGATAGGTGGGAGTTATGCTGTATATAAACTAACTCAACATGACATTGAAAGAATTGAACAAGAAACAGGAAAATCTGCTGAAAATATGACTGAAGAGGAATTAACAGCTGCTATGAGAAATTTAAACATCCGAAAAATGGAAATTACTCCTGATGACGCGATACAAATCGAAAGAGTCGCAAATGAAGTAGAAACAGATACTAAAAAGTTTTGTATATACTGTGGAGCCCAATTAGATTCTAATGCTCATTTTTGCCCTAACTGCGGGCAAAAGGTTTAAGCATTTTTAATTCTCTTTTTTTTAAATTCTGTTGTTGTTTATTTATAAAGCAATCTTTAGAAAAAGAATGCCGGTGGAGGGATTCGAGCCCTCGACCTCCAGATTATGAGTCCAGCACATTCAGTCTGACCCAAATTTCAGAATGTATGCGTGTCTGGCGCTATAACCAGCTAAGCCACACCGGCGTGTTTAATACAATGGAGCCTCAAGGGGGCTTATCATTTTCGAGCTAAGTGCTTGAATATTATGATCCCCCGACCTTTGCCTTTTTGTATAGAATTAGATAATTCAATACCAAGGCAACGCTCTACCTACTGAGCTATTGAGGCACTTTTTTTCAAAACCTATGCTAGTATCATTTAATTATTACTAAATTAAAAATTTTTTTACAACGATAATTGAAAATTTAAAAAAAAAAGAGTTTATGATTTTTTATTATAGCAATGCTGTAAATAGTGCTCCTAAGGTAATATAAAACTGAGCCATTACATACGTTGTCATAATGATTAATCGCGCGTTAGTAAATTCACTAGCCCATTTATTTACAGCTATCATTGAATCAGAAAATATAAAGGAGATAGAACCAACATACACTAATATAAAAGGTAATCCTGTTAATCCAAACTCAGCAAATCGTAATAATGCTGCAATATGCATTAGTAAAATAGCTCCCATATAAACCAATACTGGAATTTTCATATCTTCAGTTTTCTTAATGAAACGCGGCACTGTAAAAATTAGGATTAAAATAGCTGGACCTAGTAAGAATAATCCCCATACATCAAATGCTCCGTAATTAGTGATAGACAAGAAAAATGATATAATATAGAAGATCTGGTTAACTAAAAACGCTACCATTCCAAATAAAAACCATTTCTCTTGATCCTTAAGCATTAGCAGAATATCCCCAGCACACCCACCTATCAATGCAACTACAATTAACCAATCAACTCTCACTATTGACGCTCCTTCGATTACACCAAAAATATAGAATAAAATCAGTAAGGGCATTAAAAGTGGTTTTGTACAATATTCAAGTTTTTTATTGTCTTTATACTCAGCAAATATTTCTATAAGGACAATTATGAAGAATATAACTAAAAAGATGTATTCAATCATAGTTTTTCACTTAAAAGATATTTAATTTAATGATATTCTTTTAATTAAAATAAGTTTAAATAATTTTAGAATACTATTTTACGGATTTAATACTCTACAGATGAATAATGATATTTAAGATTGAAGTTTAAAAGTAGTGCTTCTCTTTTGCACCTAATAAATACTTTAAGAATTAATTAAATTGATAAAAGTGTTTTAAACCTGAATCACCCCAATTCCAATTCTGGAGGTCAAAAATCATCAAAAATCATCACTAATACTCCAGATTTTAATTCTATGATTCGGATTACTTTTTGGAATGGGTTGGGTTTTATATTTTTTATGTTCATAAAATCATATGTAGTAATTTATTTTTTTGGCGGTTCGGGATTTGAATTAGGGATAATTATGGCTTTGCAACCTTTTGCAAGGCTTATTTCAATGCCTTTAATCGCTTATTTAACTGACCATTCATCCAAAAAACGACTAGTGTTAATCGGCTCAATGGGTCGAACAATATCATACTTCTTATTTTGGGTCTCCCTTGTTATTCATAATCTATATTTATTTGGAGTAGGTACTTTCTTACAAGGATTGCTTGTTGCTTTTTTTTGGCCACCTTTTTATTCATTAATCTCTCAAAAATCCTCTAAAAACAATAGAACTCAAGCATTAGCAACAGGTAGGGGAAAAATGATTGGGTATGGATTCCTACTGGGAGCAATTATTAGTATTCCAATCTTCGCATTAGTAAATATTTTTCTACCGGATAATATTCCATTAATGTACAGCCCATTATTGATATTTGCAATAATTAATTTGATTGCAGGGCATCGTTTTTATACTAAAATAGATGAGAATTTAACATTTGATACCTATATTACTTCCCTAAATGATCCTAACTTACAATTTGTAGATAATGGAGATAATAGAACTTTAAATGGTGAACCTAATAATAAGAAGCCAGATAAGATTTTTTATAGTGCTTTTTTTGTTTTAATTATAGCTATTTTGGCTACTTCTATAGCGGGAACATTATATTCTCCGTTTATATCCGCTTATTTAATTGAAACCCTTTTAGTTGGATTTCCTGAAAATATCATTCCAATTATTGTAATGATAGTGTATTTTCCAGCTCAAGTTTTTTCCCAACTAATCTCACCGCGATTAGGTAAATTATTTGATTGCATTTCACCTACTATAAGCTTTATTGTCATTAACCTATTCAAGGCATTAATGATTTGGTTATTAATTGGAGCATTTAGTTCAATTGATTTTGCTATTATTCTAATATTATTATATATTGCTTTAGAATCAAACACTTACTTTATCCAAGCAATCATGAGTAGGGTTTCTATAAAACATAGAGGGAAAATTTTTGGACTAAATATATGGATTGATCGGTTAGGAAGAGTAATAGGCCCAATTATCGGTGGGATTCTATGGGTTACCATGCCTTACAATACTCCGTTTATTTTGTCCATTTTTATAGGGTTATCCCTAATTCCTGTTTTTATATTTTCTACTCGAAAACTAAACCCATACATGAAAGAACAAGTAGAAATTTTTGAATGATGGGTCAAGAATTTGCCCAAAAGATTTAAATATGAATGTAACAATATTTGTTCTATATCGAACTATTCGATTTCGAACAAATAAATTTTTCTTTTCCAAACATGGATACTATGTCTGTCTTTTTTGGATGTGAAGATGTCAAACGTTTGAGGTACACCTTAAACTATTCTAAGGAACATTCAAAAAAAATCAACATATTTGAGTTTGAGACAAGTAAAACCAATTTAGATAATGAGTGTGAGAAAGATAAATAAAATTAAAACAGGATGGAAGTTCCCATTAATGCCTCTCCCAATTGGATTATTAGGGACACATGTAAATGGCAAACCAGACTTCAAAACTGTGGTGTGGTTTAACATGGTTCACGATGATCCGCCTCTGATTGGCGTTGCAGTGTCAAAGAAGCACTATTCAACTCCCGGTATTAAAGATAACAAGACATTTAGTATTAATATTCCAACTAGCGATATGTATGTAGTAACAGATTATTGTGGTCTTCATTCAGGGTCTGATGTAGACAAAGCTAAGGAATTTGAGTTATTTTATGGCGATTTAAAAACAGCCCCGATGATAAACGAATGTAGTCTAAACATTGAGTGTAAACTCATAGATATTAAAGAGTTTAAAAACACTGAATTTCTTATAGGTGAAATCATTGAAATTTATTCAGATGAAAAATATATTAAAGATAACAACGAACCGGATGTTACTAATTTCGATTCATTTATATTTATGATGCCCCAAGGCCCGTACAAGAAAATGGGAGACTATCTAGCTGAGGCATATGAAGTAGGGACAAGTTATAAACCTAAAAATTAAAAAATTTTTTAAATTAAAATTTAAAACTAAAGGTAAAAAAAGAGGAAATAATTATGGAAAAAATTCTAGCATATTGCGGAATAAATTGTTCAGAATGCCCTGCTTATTTGGCTACACAAAAGGATGATTTTAACGAAATTAAAAAGGTTGCAAAAGAATGGTCAAGTGAAGAAATGTCATTTAAACCTGAAGAAATCTACTGTGATGGTTGCAGTTCTGAGGGAAGACATTTTGGCTGGTGTAATGAATGTCCAATAAGGAATTGTTGTCAGGATAAAGGAATACAAAATTGCGCTTATTGTGATGAGTATTTCTGTGATAACTTAAAGATGACTTTTGATAAGACTCCTTCAGCAAAAGAGAGATTAGATGAAATTAGAAAGAATTTATAATTTAAGAAGTGAAAAAAATGGAATTAGAAGAAGCAAAAAAAAATTGTTATGATTTAATGACGACCTCTAAAGCAGCATATCTAACGACCATTGATTCTGAAGGGTATCCTATAACAAGAGCTATGTTCAATTTAAGGAATAAGGAGCAATTTCCTGAATTCTCAGATATCTATAAGGGATTAGATAACGAATTCGAGATATATATCTCCACCAATACTTCGTCATCTAAAATTGATCATATCAAGAAGAATCCAAAAATTTCTGTGTATTATTGTGATCCTGAAGATTTTAAAGGAGTTATGTTTGGGGGGGAAGCAGAACTTATTGAGGATATGAAAGTGAAGCAAAAATTTTGGTTAGATTGGTGGACAAGATATTATCCAAAAGGTTTAGAGGATCCAGATTATATTTTACTTCGCTTAACCCCAAAAACAGCGCAGTTTTATTACAGATTGCAAAAGATCGAATTTACACCAGGAGAAGAATAGACTACAAAATTAAAACTGAATTTAATAGAGTTGTATGACGGATGGATTTAAGTGAAGTAAAAATGTTGATTGAAGAGTTAATGGAAACTTCTCTTTTAGTTTATCTATCAACAATCGACTCTCATGGATTTCCTATTACAAGAACATTATTTAACACAAGATGTAGGAAACGATACCCTGAATTCTCTGAATTTTTCGATCAATTGGAAGATAAATATGTAATGTATTTTTCAACCAATACATCATCTTCCAAAATTGAACAAATTAGGAAAAATCCCAAAATATCAGTGTATATCTGTGACCCTGAAGATTTTAAGGGAGTTATGTTTGGAGGTGATGTGGAAATACTTGAAGATATGGATATAAAACGGCAATTCTGGCTGGAGAGATCTAAAAGGTACTATCCAAAAGGACTGGAAGATCCTGATTATACTATAGTTCAGTTTAAGCCTAAAAATGCAATTTTTTATTACAAATTGCAACAATTTAAATTTGAATTGGAGGAGAGCTAGATGGAAAAGTTAAGAGAAGGTGGATTTTTAATTACAAAAATTCATCAACTCATGCTACGTGTTTTTGATAAATTGTCAGAAGATTATAATATTGATGAAATAACTACTGCTCAAGGTAGAGTAATGTTTCCAATTTGGCGTGGGGATAATATATCCTTTAAAGATTTAAAAAAAAAGACGATGCTCAGTAAAGCGACTCTATCATATATGCTAGACAAACTTGAAGACGCTGGGCATATAGTGCGGGTACGTTCAGAAGAGGATAAGCGGACTATATATATAAAATTAACCAAAAAAAATAAAGAGTTACAGGAAAAATATGTACAAGTATCACTTGCTATGAAGGATTTGTTCTATAATGGTTTTGCAGAAAAAGAAATCAATGAATTAGAAAGTTATCTAAGAAGGCTTTTAGATAATCTTATGAATTATCAAAAAAAATAAGAAATTTAAATTAAATTTTTTAACTATTTGATTAATTTTTTTACCTTTTTAGAATTTTTTTTAACTTTTGGTCTATATAAATTCACTTTAGGAATGTAAATTTTTGGGACTTGAATTTTTGGCATTTTTATTTGAAATAATAGACTTTCACTCGATATAAACCTTTGAATTTCAGCATTTTCAATGATTACATCACTAGATTCTTCGATTTCTTGAACATGGGTGGCTTCTTGCATGTTAGTTTCATTAATTTTAGGCTCATCAACAGATTCCCTCGAATTTTGCTTTAATATATCCCTATTTAAATTCAAATATTCAGAAAGTTGTTCGTTTTTCTCAAACAACAAACCATTATAAATTTTAGAATGATTTTCTTTGATTAATAAATCTCTGAATTCTTCTTGTTTAAAAATCCAACCATTTTGAATATCGTATAACATTCCAATGATTTCAACATCAGAAAAAATACTTTTAATTTCTTGTAAATCATTAATCTGATTTATGATATTACGTATTTCATTATCAAAGGGTTTAAAAAAATCAAATAATTTTGAAAGAAGATTCGAATAATTATTTGACAATCGTTTGAGAAATTCATTAGGAAGATTCTGTCTTAACTCTTTTATATCTATCTTTGTCATTCCACAATCGGTATGTCCTAAGACAATAAGATATTTAATCTTGTATTTGTGAATAGCAATTAGAATAGACCTCATCATATCTGAAGTATAAATATTACCAGCATTTCGTAAGACAAATACATCTCCTGGATTAAATTGGAATATTTGGTTGACATCTATTCTAGGGTCCATACAAGTAAGAAACAATATAGGATGTTTTGGAATTCTTTGATCAAATGAATTAATTTCTGGATTTTGAGTAATTTTGCTCTGAAACTGGAAATTTCCTTCAATCAATAATTTTTCGATATCCTTTAACGTTTAACCACACCTCTTTCATAGTTTCAATTGGAATAACTCTTATATATATTACAAAAAAAAAAAAAATTGAAATTATTTTTTAACTAAAATTTCTTTTATTTTTTTGGCTCCTCCATTGTTAAAAAAATCCTTAATTTTGTCTGAATATTCTGGTAATAATTGTAGGAATGGCATTATTGCTTTTGAAAGCGAACTGAATGCTTCGTTTCCATCGCCCATGATAAACATTTTATCTGGACTCAGATGCTTAAATATCTCCGGAAGAATATTAGTTAATTGAACCGCTAAGAATCTTTCGTCAGCGGCAGCCATTGCTTCTACTTGTTTCCTAAAACCTTCAGCTTGAGCAAGCATTTGTTGTTTAATATTTTCCGCTTCACCTTCAGCTTGCGCAATTAATTTCCGTTTTATTTGTTGAGCATCAGCATCTACTTCAATAATTTTTTTCTGTCTATCACCATCCGCTTCGATTTTCTTACGTTCTCTCTCTTGTTCTGCTATAACAATTTCTTTATCTTTTCTTCGTAGCTCTATTTCACGTTCTACCAATTGTTCTTGAATACCAACCTCATTCTTCACCTCTAATTCTCTAATTTTTGATTCTCTTTCAGCCTCCGCTTTAGCAATTCTAGCTTTTCTAAATTCTTCTGCTTGTTTAGTGGCTTCCATATTTTTCTTTAGCTCCGGTTCCCCAATAATGACTTCTATAATTTCTAAAGACTCGATAATAATTCCCCAATCAGCTGTCAATTCATGTAAATCTTTCTCAATATGATCAATTATCTCTCTCCTTTCTCGAATAATCTTTTCCAATGGCATATTGGCACAAGTTGTTCGGATAATTGCTTCTGCTGCGCCCTTTAATATTTTTTCAACATAGTTATCATCTCTCATATTCCACGAAACCGCACTAAAAGCTTTTTCTGGATCAATAACTTTCCAAATCAACAGCCCTTCAATTTCAATGTTTTGGTACTCCATTGAAACTACTTGTTCATGTGCTTCTACTAATGTTTGAATACTAGTAGTTGGGATAACAATGTATTCATCTATTAAAGGAAGTAAGAATAAGCTCCCACCTAACCCTGCGTGTTTGACTTTACCATTTCGTAAATGAATAACAAATTGGTTTGTTTTAAACTTTCTATATCGAGCAGCAAGAAATATTACGAATAGGAAAATAATAATACCTATAGTAACTCCAAGGCCCACAAACCAAGGATTTAATTGTTGAAATATCACTTTTTATATCAAAACCTCCTTTTTTTATTTTTAATAAAGATTTTATTTCAGTTTTTAGTAGATTTTTACCTCATGAATTTTGAATAAATACAACGATAATAACAGGAAATATCATAATTAGTAGAATCAGTGAAAGACAAACCAAGAATATTAGCATTATTCTATATTTTCGCTTAATCCTATCAAGGAATTTTTTTTGATCTTGCTTAGACTCTTCTGTTGCTAAATTAATTGTATTTTTTTCTTCTAAATCCTCGAAATTTATTATTTTTTCAATAATTTCTTCTTTTACACTCATAATTTTTCTTACCTTCTTCTTTTAATTGATTTTTTATTAATATCAACCAATAAAACACCATTTTTTACATCACAGATATACACTTTATCACCTCTATCGAATTGAGATGCTTCAAAGACAGGTTTAACATGTAATCTTTCAAACCTCATAGGCGTTGGAGAGGGAATTTTAATTACTCCTCCTCTACCATCAACAGGTAATACAACCTCTCCTTGAATTCCAATCAAATTTTGTGTAGAAGAAATTCTGTAAAATCTAGATTTTGCTACAACCTTCCAAGCAAAATTAATCAATTTTGCTGTTAAATATGCTGCTGAAGGAGAAATGAAAATTATAATAAACCGAAAAGTACCTTCAATGAATTGAAATAATAATAATCCTGAAATTCCAAAAATTAAAAAGGCAGAAGAGAATAGAAGCATAATTGGAGCAGGAGTGATGGTGGATATTAGATCTGTATCAATTTCAGCTTCTACTTCAATATTAAGTTCCGAATCCACGTCTACTCCTACCTCCAAATCAACCTCTACATCTAACTCTGCTGCGTCCAATTCGATTTCCGCCCCTGTATCATAATCAACATCAACGTCAATATCAACATCAGCATCAACGTCAATATCAACATCAGCATCAACGTCAATATCAACATC
>JAEOTV010000150.1 GCA_016839635.1 Promethearchaeota archaeon
ACTCCAGGTATCTGTTTTGGAACAGTTGGTCCTGGGGCGACAAATTTAATATCAGGAGTTGGAGCTGCCTGGGCTGATAATATACCTGTGATTACCATTTTACCTCAAGTAAATTCTGAGTTTCAGGACTCTTTTACTTTACAAGGCAGCCTTGATCAAATCACGATGTATAAACCAATTACAAAATATCAAAAAAGTATTCGAAAGCTTAAAGAAATCCCTGATGCGGTTCATAAAGCATTTAGGGAAGCATTGGGTGGACGTCCTCAACCCGTCCTTTTAGAAATATTTGAGGATGCTTTTCTCGAGGAGATAGAAGAAGGGGAATTGCCGATTTTAAATATAGAAAAATATCGTTCAGTTGAAAAACCTGCTATTAAAGATGAATCTGTAGAAAAGGCATTAGAGCTTTTATTAAAAGCAGAGAAACCATTAATAGTTTCAGGTGGTGGGGTTTCGCGATCAGAAGGGTGGCATGAATTAGAAGAATTTATCGACTATTTGAAGATACCTGTTATAACTACTGGTAGTGGTATGGGGACAATATCAGAAAAGAAACAATATCTATTTGGAGCAGGTGTTGCTGGTATGGGGTTGAAGATAATCCCCGAAGCAGATGTAGTTCTTGCACTGGGGTGTAAGTTTTCTTGGACTATGGCTCATGGTGAAGAACCTTTTTGGAGAGATTCTCAAACTTTAATTCAAGTAGATATTGATCCATCAATAATTGGACGTGCGAAACCAATAACATTGGGTATTCAAGGAGATTGTAAACAATTTTTAATACAAATACTCGAAAAAGCAAAAAAATCTGAAAAAGTAGAAAAAAGAGAATGGTTAGAAGAACTTATCAAAACTCGTCAGACTAATATAGAAAAGCTAAATAAGAAATTATCCAGAGATAAAACACCAATAGTACCAAAAAGACTTATTAAAGATATCTTTGAATCGATGGATAAAGATTCTATTTTGATACTTGATGGTGGAGATATTTCTGTTTCTGCAGCAGAACAAATATATGATTACAATATTCGAAAACCACTCTCAACTCTAGCTGCTACAGGCATGGGCCAATTAGGGACTGCAGTACCTTATGGAATTGGAGCAAAATTAGCAAAACCTGATAAACAGGTGGTAGCGATCGCAGGGGATGGTGCATTTATGATTAATGTGCAAGATTTAGAAACTGCTGTAAGATTAAAACTAAAGAATCTAATTTATATTGTAGCTAATAATAGCTCGTGGGGTATGATTAAATCTGGACAGAAACTTTTCAAAGGAAAAAGATATATTGATGTAGACTTTCCAGAATTTGATTTCGCAAAATGTGCAGAAGGTTTTGGATGTTACGGAGAAGTTGTAACTGATCCTAATGAAATTAAACCAGCTTTCGAAAGAGCAAAAAACTCTGGAAAACCAGCAGTTATAGATGTAAAGATTGGGTTCGAAACTCCAGATACGACTAAGCTTATGGGTAGTATGGGAATTTTATAAATTTCAACTTTCTTTTAATTATGAAATAAATCTAAATATATAATTAGAATTAAAATATAACTTGTAATATGAAAGCATTAATATTAAAAGCAGATAAATTTCTTGAGCTACTACATAAAAAAATCGAAGACAACTCTTTCACGCCAAAAATATATGAATTAACATCATATGAAGATGTTCCTGAACCAGTTATGATTAATGATAATTGGGTAAAAATTAAGGTAAAATTGGGAGGTATTTGTGGAACTGATATTCATATTTTAGAAATTAAACAATCCACATACCAATTTAATTTTTTATCAAGCCCCGCAATTCCAGGTCATGAAATTGTTGGGATTATCACAGGAGTAGGTGCGAATGTTAAAAACTTTTCTATTGGGGATCGTGTATTAATTGATGAGGTTCTTGGTTGTGAAACTAGAGGACTTGAACTATGTAATGCTTGTAAAGATGGAAACTTTAATTTATGTTATAATTACGATAAAGGTGATATTGCTCCAGGATTTATAATTGGGTTATGTAAAGATACCGGGGGAGGATGGGGAGAATACCTAGTAGCTCATCAAAGTCAAATTATTAAAATACCAGATTCAGTTTCTTTTGAAGATGCATTGATTGCTGAACCTTTAGCTGGGTCAATACATGGAGTTCTAAACAATTTACCCAAAGATGATGAAAATGTTGTAGTAGTAGGTTGTGGGGTGATGGGATTATTAGCGATTCAAGCATTAAAGAAATTCTCAAAATGTAAGATCATAGCTATTGATACACGACAATCTCAAATTGATATTGCAGCAAAATTAGGTGTTGATGAAGTTTTTCTCGCAAGTAAAAGCACATTTATAAGAAAAATAGCTAGATTATTAGGCGCAAGAACTGTTTCACCGCCACTTCAAGATCCATTACTAGTAGGTGGTGGTGCAGATTTTGTTTTTGATTGTGTAGGAATTCGATCATCTTTGACAACTAGCTTTAGATTAGTAAAGCCGAAAGGAACTCTCATATTAATTGGACAGCCAGCCACTTTAGAAATCGATTGGACACCTTTGTTTGTTAAAGAAATAACTGTTATTGCCTCAAATACCTTCGGTACTGAAATTATTGATGGCAAGAAAAAAAGAACAATACAAATTGCTTTAGACTTAATAGCATCTAGACAAATTGATGTAAGTGATTTCATTACCCATAAGTTCCCTTTAGAAAAATATAAAGAAGCATTGGAAATAGCTTCAAATAAGAGTGAATATGATTCGCTTAAAGTAGTTTTTGAATTTGAGTGATTAATTTTATGTATTGATTTAGAAATTCTTTTAAAAATTGGTTTCTTTTAATAATTTTATTTATAAAATTAAAGAATAGATGAATTTTAAAATGACTATAGATAAAATAGGTTTTGATAACGAAAAGTACCTAAGTGAACAATCAAAAAGCATCTTGGAACGAGCAAATCAGTTTGGAAATAAATTGTATCTTGAGTTCGGTGGAAAATTGATATATGATTATCATGCTTCGAGGGTTCTCCCAGGGTTTGATCCGAATGTTAAAATGAAGCTTTTGAAACTTCTTGAAGAAAAAATTGAGGTTATTATTTGTATCTACTCTGGTGATATTGAAAGGAAGAAGATTCGTGCTGATTTCGGGATAACTTATGATACTGGTGCATTGAAATTAATCGATGATCTTCGGGACGGAGGACTTAAAGTATGTGCTGTGGTAGTGACACGTTATAATGGACAGCAGATCGTAAAACAATTCATGAATAAACTTGAGAGGAGAAATATAAAAGTATATACGCATCGTTCAATCAAAGGCTATCCAACAAATCTAGATTTAATCGTAAGTGAAGAAGGATACGGCGCAAATGAGTATATTGAAACCTCTAAACCTATAATTATTGTTTCTGGACCAGGACCAGGCAGCGGGAAAATGGCAACCTGTCTTTCCCAAATATATCACGAGCATACAAGGGGGATTGAGGCGGGTTATGCAAAATTTGAAACCTTTCCTATTTGGAATTTACCTTTAAAACATCCTGTAAATATGGCATATGAATCCGCGACTGCTGATCTTGGGGATTTTAACCAAGTAGATCCCTTCCATCTAACAACATACAACATAACAGCAACCAATTATAACAGAGATGTGGAGATTTTTCCAGTAGTCAAGAAAATAATGTCAAGGATTATGGGTACCAGATTAATATATAAATCTCCTACTGATATGGGTGTTAACATGGTAGGATTTGCTATTAATAACGATGATATTGTACAGCAAGCGGCAAAGCAAGAAATGATCAGAAGATATTTTCGATATAGTTGTGAATTTGTCATGGGTGTTTCTGATAAGAAAACGGTACAGAGAGCAGAATTACTTATGAAGGAATTGAATCTGACCCCATTAGATCGGAAAGTGGTTAGCTATGCGCGTCAAGCTTCTATAGATGCTCAAGAAAAAGGTAAAGGAAATGAAGGAGTTTTTGCTGGAGCTGCTTTACAAATGAAGAATGGAATTATCATAACAGGTAAAAACTCTCCACTGATGCATTCTGCCTCTAGTTTAATTCTAAATACCATTAAAGAATTAGCTGGATTACCTGATAACATCCATCTTTTATCCCCCAATATATTAAGCTCCATAAGTAAATTAAAATCGGAAATTTTCAACCATAAACCATTGAGTCTTAATCTTGAAGAAACTCTTATAGCTTTAAGTATTAGCGCTGATTTCAATCCTTCTGCTAAAGTTGCAATGGATAAACTTAAAGAACTTAATGGATGTGAAATGCATTCGACCCATATACCAACTCCTGGAGATGAGGCTGGTTTAAGAAGGTTAGGGCTTAATATAACATCAGATCCCAATTTTTCATCAGAAAGACTTTTTATAACCTAACTTTTAGAATGAATTAGAAATTCTTTTAAAAATTGATTTCTTTTTATAATTTTGTTTATATAATTTGATTAAAAAATAAATTATTTCCTAAAATGTGAGAGTAAATTATGAACTCGAGTAGTAAATTCGTATTTGTGACAGGCGGTGTGATGTCTGGCATAATATTATAATATATCATTATAATAGGCTAAGGTAAAGGCGTCGTTACAGCCAGCATTGGGAAAGTACTTCAATTTCGAGGGTTTAAAGTTTCTGTTGTTAAAATAGACCCGTATTTAAATGTAGATCCTGGTACATTGAACCCAGTTGAGCATGGTGAATGTTTTATTACTGAAGATGTATGGAATTTCAAACCAGTCCCTGAATCTGATGAAAGGTCATATAGAATTTCCGAAATTGATCAAGATTTTGGCACTTATTCAAGAATACTAGGAATTGAGATGCACCCCTCCCATAATATAACTTCAGGGCAAATATATCTATCTACAATCCTTAGTGAAAGAAAGGGAAGATTTTTGGGGAAAACTGTTCAGATAATACCTCATGTAACAGATATAATAAAGGAGCGGTTAATGGAAATTGCTGAAAAAGAAGATTTGGATGTTTTGTTAATTGAATGTGGAGGAACTGTAGGTGATTTAGAATCCAGCATTTTTTTAGAAGCATTTCGACAATTAAAATTAGAATATCCAAAACGAACTGCTTTTGTACATGTTACTCTTGTTCCTTATTCTAGAGCTGTAGGACAACAAAAATCAAAACCAACTCAACATTCTGTTAAAATGCTTCAAAGTCTTGGATTACAACCTGATATTATAATATGCAGAAGCGAAAAAACATTAGATACTGATATTAAGAGAAAAATATCCCTATATTCTAACATCCCTGAAAATGCTGTAATTTCAAATCCTGATTTAAAAACAGTTTATGAGTTGCCTCTATTATTTGAGGAACAAGGATTGGGAGATCTTATTTGTGAACTAATGGATTTAAAAGCAAAATTAGTATCGTATAGTGAGGTTACAAATTACTCTGAATGGGTGAAAATGGTGGAATTATTCAAAAAAGCAAATAAAACTGTTAAAATAGCAATGCCAGGGAAATATTTTAACATATCAGACTCCTATATTTCTATAAATGTGGCTATAGAGGATGCTGCTGCTCATTTAGGGTATAAAACAGAATTGAAGATGATTAATATAGATGAAAATATGAATATTCAAGAACAACTGAAAGATTGTGAAGGTATTTTACTTACTCCCGGATTTGGAGAAAGAGCTGTAGAAGGAATGATAAAATCCGCGGAATATGCTATGGAAGCAAAAATTCCATTTCTTGGTATTTGTTTTGGAGCTCAATTGTTTTTTGTGGCTTTCTGTAGAAAATATCTAGGGTTAAAAAAAGCAAATTCAACAGAAATAGATCCTAATACACCATATCCTGTCGTAGATATTTTAGAAAGTCAGAAAGAAGTTACAGAGATTGGTGGTACTATGAGATTGGGTGCTCAAAAAATTATTATTGAGAAGGGTACACGACTTTATGAAGCCTATAAACAAGCAGATATATATGAACGATATCGACATAGATTTCACATTCAAGAGAAATTTATAACCAATGAAGCAAAAGAAAAAGGTTTGCGAGTATCTAGCCGAGATGAAACGGGAAAAATAATTAACAGTATAGAACTAGATAGAAAAGATCATTGGATGGTTGGTACTCAATTCCATCCCGAATTTAAATCTCGTCCATATAATCCATCACCAATATATTTAGAATTTATAAAAGCATGTATAACTAGAAAAAAATAGGATCAAAAGCTTTTTTTTTCTTATGGTTCAATGTAGGTATCTATAAAAATTCAATTTTCTTTTAATTAACTAATATAAAATTATTAGAATTAACTAAATCATGCCCTTAAAAACACCAGAAGAATATTTAGAAAGTATAAAACGCCCAGTAAATTTGTATCTATTTGGTGAAAAAGTCAAAGAGTTTTGGAATCATCCGATTATCAAACCCTCAATTAATACAGTAATGAAAATCTATGAATTAGCCCAAATGGATGAATATAAAGATTTAATGACCACGAAATCACACCTTAATGGGGAAATAATTAATCGTTTTACCCATATTCACCAATCAATAGATGATTTAATTAAAAAAGTAAAGATGCAGCGTCTGTTGGGACAGAAAAGTTCCTGCTGCTTCCAACGCTGTGTGGGATTTGATACAGCAAATGCTCTCTATAGTGTTACCTATGAGATGGATAAAAAAAACAGTACTAATTATCACGAACGCTTCAAAAAATACTGGATTGAAGTTCAAAATCAAGATCTCATGGTAGATGGTGCTATGACGGATACAAAGGGTGATAGAAGTAAAAGACCTAAAGATCAGCCAGATCCTGATGCATATTTACATATCATTGAAGAAAATGATGAAGGTGTTGTCGTACGGGGTGCTAAGGTCCATCAGACGGGATTTCTAAATTCCCATCGAGCGATTATTATGCCTACACTTAGATTAAGAGAAGGAGAGGAGTCTTATGCTGTAAGTTTTGGGATCAACACCAATGCAAAAGGGATTACAATGATTTATGGAAGGCAATCCTGTGATACCAGAAAGATTGAAAAGGGAAAATTAGATATCGGGAATTTTAAATATGGGGGTCAAGAAATATTTGTCATCTTTGATGATGTGTTTGTCCCTAAAGAAAATATCTTTATGAAAGGAGAGATTGAATATTCTGGAGATTTAGTAAATCGATTTGCTGGATATCATCGGCAATCTTATGGAGGTTGCAAAGTTGGTGTTGGAGACGTGCTTATAGGTGCTGCAGCTTTGGTCTCTGAATACAATGGTACTGAAAATGCGTCTCATATTAGAGATAAGCTTGTAGAAATGACTCATTTAAATGAGACATTGTATAGTTGTGGGATAGCTTGCAGTTCTTTAGGATTTCAACGGGAAGCAGGAAATTATGAAATGGATATGTTATTAGCTAATGTATGCAAGCAAAATGTTACACGATTCCCTTATGAAATCGGAAGGCTTGCAGAAGATATTGCAGGTGGAATGATTTGTACAATGCCGTCTGAAGAAGATCTTAAATCAGAAAAAATAGGTCCTTTAATTGAAAAATACTTGACAACATGTGAAGGAGTTTGTGCGGAAGATCGATTTAAAATCTTACGTTTCATAGAAAATTTAACCATGGGTGTAGCTTCGGTTAGTTATAGAACAGAATCTATGCATGGAGCGGGTTCTCCTCAAGCACAAAGGATTATGATCTCACGTCAGGCTAATTTAGCAGAAAAGAAGAAATTAGTAAAAGAAATCCTTGAGATTAAGTAAAAATATACTACTATATTCTCTTCTGTTTTAATTATTAAATAAGTTTAAAAAAAATTATATATAATTTTTAAAACAACAATTAAATAGGTGAGAATAGTGGTTAAATTCAAGAGAGGTCACCTTTTTTATCCTGAAATCCCTATTTATAAAATTTTAGAAGATACAGCTAAAAGATTTCCAGATAGACTAGCTTTTTTATATCCCAAAGAAATGACTTTTAAACAATTTAAACAAAAAGTAGATATATTCGCTACTTTATTAAAGAATATAGGGGTGGAGAAGGGAGACCGGGTTGCTTTATATAGCCCAAATTCAATCGCTTGGGAAATTTCTTTTTTTGGATTAGAAAAAGCTGGTGCAATTCTTGTACCTATGAACCCACAATTCAAAAAAAGTGAAGTAGAATATGAAGCAAATGATTCTGGAGCAGAAACGATAATAGTTTCCCAACATGAATACCCAAATGTGGCTGCAGTGAAGGATAGAACAAACATTAAAAACATTATAGTAATACAATCAGATGAAATTCCAAGTGTAAAAAATGGAACTCTTAATTGGACAGAAATGATGGAAAAAACAAAACCAAATCCCCCAGAATACGAATTCAATGTAAAAGAGGATCTAGCAGCTTTAGTATATACGAGTGGGACAACAGGTTTACCAAAAGGAACTATGCTAACTCATTATAATATAGTATCAAATATTGTTCAACTATCTCAAACTTTTGAGTTAAGTGAATTGGATATTGCTATAATGGTGCTCCCTCTTTACCATATCTATGGCTTAAATGTTGGAATGAACCAAGCAATCTTGTTAGGTGCTGCTCAGGTTGTTATGTCTCGTTTTAATGTAAAAGAATTTTGTGAACTTCTGGAAAGATATCAAGTTACTTATAGCCTTTGTGTACCTCCAATATTTCTTGATGTAGTCAGACATCTAGAAGATTCAGATATAAAAGGATATAATTGGGAGAATTTAAAAATCTTTAACAATGGTGCTGCCCCAATCCCTCTTGAACTTCTTGAAAGATTTGATAAACTCGCAAAACTGAAATGCAATGCTAAAGAAGCAACTATCCAACATGGTTGGGGTTTGACTGAGGCTTCTCCAGTTGTAGCCGTGAATCCAATGTATCGTCGTAAAATGGAATCTCAAGGTACTTTACTTTCAGATACATTTCATA
>JAEOTV010000151.1 GCA_016839635.1 Promethearchaeota archaeon
CTGAACCTCCTCTTGGTTCTGTTAATGCTTCAGCAGTGAATTTTTTTCCCTCACACATTGGTTTAAGATATTTTTGTTTTTGTTCCTCCGTCCCAAACATGTTTATTGCTTCGCCACAGATACTAGGTAAAGAACATAAACAAGCAAGTGAACTTCCTAATACTCCGATTTCTTCTTGAGCAATAATTTCACTCTCCCAATTCAATCCTCGTCCGCCATATTCTTTTGGGAATCTTATTCCTATCATAGTTTGTCCCGCTAAAGCATTTAACCATTCAGAAGGATATTGAATCTCATCTTTGTCCATTTTTTTCAATAAAGAAGGAGGAACTGCACTAACTACGAATTTTCGAACTTCTTCTCTAAATTTTTTATTTTCTTCATTTAATAAATAATCATACATTTTCAATAGCCACTTAATTATTATTTATACTATTAAATAGTAATAGATACAATAAAAATCATGATTTGTTCTAATCTTAAGTAAGTTAATTTTTTGATTTTAATTCATAGTTCCATTGTAGTTCAACTTTTAAAACTATAAAAGACTAAAATTGCTTTTTTAACATACAATACAAAAATTTTAATGACTAATTTCAAAAATTTATAAATTAAAAATCAGTATGTTTGCGAAAATTAAAAAAGGTTATAATGAATACCCCAATGCGTTTAAAGTGCTGACTTTAGCCACTTTCATTGATATGCTAGGAACCTTCTTATTGTTTCCTTTTTTTTCACGATATATAATTAACCATTTTGGAGTTGGGATGATTGAAGTAGGGTATTTATTTTCAATCTTCGCGGTAGGTAATATATTTGGTAGTACTATCGGTGGGGCTTTAGCGGATAAGTATGGACGCCGTAGGATGATTCTAATTGGTTTAATTGTAAGCGGGATAAGTAGTATTTTAATGGGTTTAGTTAACGATTTAAATGTTTTTTATCTCCTTGCGGGATTTTTAGGTTTGATAGGCAATTTTGGAGGCCCTGCAAGACAAGCAATGGTAGCGGATTTGCTTCCACAAGAAAAACAAGCGGAAGGATTTGGAATTCTACGAGTGTCATTTAATCTTTCAGCAGTAATAGGTCCTATACTTGGAGGATTTTTAGCTAGCCAATCCTATATGTTTTTGTTTATTATGGATGCTGTGAGTAGCATTATTACTGCTATTATAGTATATAGTGTCATTCCAGAGACTAAACCACAAGTACTAAAGGATATACCAGAAGAATCAGTAATGAAAACTATGATAGGATACAAAGAGGTGCTAAAAGACTGGAAATTTATGTTATTTTTAGCTGTGTCTGCTATAACGGTTTTAGTATATATGCAAATGAATGGTACACTCTCTGTGTTTTTATGGGAAGTTTATATGTTCCCTGATGCAAGTTTTGGCTTGTTATTAAGTATGAACGCAATAATGGTGGTAATTTTTCAATTCTGGATTACTAGGAAGGTTTCAAAATATGCTCCGATGAAAATAATGGCATTTGGAACTATTTTCCTTATGATTGGTTTTAGTATGTATGGTTTTATTTCTGAACCATACTTATTTTTTGTTGCTATGGCAATTATTACAATAGGTGAAATGATTGTATACCCTACTGGGCAAAGTGCAGCTGCAGCTTTTGCTCCTGAAGATAAACGGGGGCGTTATATGGCTGTGCTTGGTTTCCAATGGGCGATCCCGAATTTATTTGGAACTTTAGGTGCTGGATTAATTATGCGATATATAGGACCCAATTGGGTATGGTATATAGCTGGGATTCTATCTCTTATTGCGATAATAGGTTTTTGGCTACTTTATGGGATCACTAAGGAGCTTTTTTCAAAAGAAAAAGTCTCAATAAAAGAACCATTAATTGAATATACTGTTTCTTCAATAGATTAAGGGATTTCAATATTTTTTATTTAAAATTAAGCATTCATTACCACACAAGATCAATAATTCAATATTAATGATCGTGAAACACCTCTTTCACGATTCTTTATACATATTAAGATATTACATTATAATAAAAAATAAAGGTTTAATTAGATTTCAAAAATTTCTTTTGCTTTTTCTTCAATTATCTCATTTGTAACTAAATCCCATATCTCCGCATAATAAAATTCTTTATCGCCTTTCACGATTATGGGTATTCCTTCCACACAAGCACTCATATCGCAATATAGTGCATTAAAAGTTGGATTATTCATGATAGGGTCATTGAAATCTTTAGGATCTTGGTAATCTAAAATGTTATAATCAATATTTTTATCAGCAAGCCACTCCTTAAGCTTGTTACAGAAGTAGCAATCCTTTTTAGTGATTATTTTAAATTTTGCCATAAACAAATTTGTCTTTAGCAATTTTTAAACATTCTTTCTATAATTTATGAATATTATATAATATCCAACAAGAAGAGCATTTTTAAGCTTTAATTTCAAATACAATTTTGAGATATTCATACTTAGAATTTAGTAATTTTAAGATCTTATCAGTAAATTTTCTAAGATTCTTTGCATGCATTTTTTTTTCAACTTCTTGTTCGAGTAAAAATTCATGTATCATATTTCTAGTTTCATTAGGTCCATTTTCTTTTAAGAAATTCATCCAATGAATTGACATTTTGCAAATTTTTACTAAACTTTCATCTGGATACTCAATTACATCAAGAATTTTTTCATGATATCTATTAATAGCATTACTAACCCTTTCCAAGTAATCAGCAGTGCCTAATGAATACCTGCACAAACTAATTAAATTTGAAGTGATTCTAGAGTTCCTTGTATTTGTTGCTGCTTCAAAAGATTCCCAAATATCATTCCATTCATCCCTAGTTTCGTCTCTTAGTTTCATATTATATAAAGCTACATTCATTATATCACTAAGATCGACGTCGTGACCTCTTTTTAACTTTTTATTAAATATCTCTTTCAAACCCGTTCCTTCAAGATAACTTCCCGCACCAAAATCAAGTAATTGATTTAAGTTATTAGCTGCACAGAGAGCTTCATATCTTACTTCACCGGTATCAGGATTAGTCCATTGAACTTGTTTTTCAAATTCACCAGTTTCTTTATTCTTTATCCACCCACATTCTCTTAAAGCATGGTCTAACACACCTACCTGAAAACACCAGAAATCTATATCATCAGTAAAGCGTTTCCTTCTCCAATCTCTCGTAGTATATTTACCTAAATATAATTTTAAAGTACC
The DNA here is from genome assembly GCA_016839635.1 of Promethearchaeota archaeon. The sequence goes on from JAEOTV010000151.1 coordinate 3,204, forward strand.
TCGAAGCATTGCTTTCTTTCCGTTTTTTAATGCTTTTTTAGCACTTTCACAGTAAAGATTACTTGAATCCTCAGAACAAGCATTAATATGGTTTAAAACTTTCCTTGCTTCACTTGCAACTATATCACATGGAATTCTCCCATCAGAAGGATAATTTCTTGATCCTCCATCTAAATATCTTTTAAATAACTCTAAGTCATCATCAGGGATGTTATACCAAGGATTATTAAACATAATCTTAGTGAATACATAGTGAGTAAAACCATTTTCATCTATTCTTGTTTGTTCTATTAATGGAGAGACATCTCTGAGATTATCTCCTTTATGTACAGCATCTGCTTTAGTATCCCAAACTGTAGTCATACGAGATATTATATTGAATGTAATTTTTAAAAATTATTAATTTAAAATATAAAATTAATTTTTAAACATGTAATCTATTGGTATAATATCAATAATTATAAAAAAACGTGGAAAAAATGAATTTTTTCAAAGTTTTTACTTTAACTCCCTGGGATTCAATTAACTCAGACACCTTAACTAAAATTAAACTCTATTCATTAAAAAACATATTTAAAACATTTCCTGTGATAGAACCAGAGTTTTTTGATGATATTCTTTCAAACTTGTATAATTTCAAACACTATTCATGGATGGAGTGTATTAAGAGAATTGTTGGCCCCAATGATGAAGATTATGATATAAAGGCTTGGAATTTAATATGGGGAATGGATAATGAAAGAAGAATATTCCAATTCTTATTTCAAAAAGTAAAGGATGAATTTAAAGATTCACAGGCAATCTTGGTAGCATTAGCACCACCAGAATTAGGTCAATTATTCAATCAATATAAACAAGAAGCGATTTTACGGACTTTGTCTTTACTTAATAATCCAAAAAAAATGAAATTCTTAATGGTTTTAGCTCCTAAAGGAAAATCTATTGCCGAAGAACAACAACTGCTCCATATAAATAAGGAAGATTTACAAAAACTCAGATTTAATAAAATACTAAAGCATATGCCGAATATTAAAGGACAATGGTTCCCTGAGTATTCACCACGTTGCCCAAATTGCCACAGACTAATCACTGAGATAAAGGGCTTTAATGTGGGATTAATTAATTTTATATGTCCGTATTGTGGGCATCAAAAAGCTTGAAATATTTTCGAATTCCTTTATAATGATTTTTATTGGATAATTTGATATATATCTTATTAATAAAATTTACATTAATAGAATATATCATAATCATGTTTGTTGCAGCATTAGATTTAGGAACTACAGGATGCAGAACTTATATTTTTGATTTATCAGGTAATATAATCGCTAGTGACTATCAAGAGTGGCAGAGTTTTTACCCTTCTCCTTCATTTGTAGAACAAGATGCTAATGTTTGGTGGAAATCTATTAAAATCACCACTGAAAATGCAATAAAAAAAAGTGGTATTGATAAAACAGATATTGTCAGTCTTTCAGTAACAAATCAAAGAGAAACAATTGTGCCCGTTGATAAAGATGGAAATCCACTTCATAATGCATTAGTATGGCAAGATAGACGGACAATACAACAAGTAGAATATATTAAATCAAAAATTGGAATAGATAAGATATATGAAACAACTGGATTGACTATTGACCCTTATTTCTCAGCAACAAAGATTCTCTGGTTTAAAGATGAGAAACCAGAGATATATAAAAAAGCTCATAAATTTTTACTTGTTTCAGATTTTATTATTCATAAATTAACAGGTATTTACTGCACAGATTTCTCAAATGCTTCACGAACAATGTTATTTGATATTAATAAACTAAAATATTCTGATGAAATAGCATCTGAATTAGAAATTGATCTAGATAAAATGCCAGATACCTTAAAAAGTGGTGTTGATATCGGAGAAATTGAAACTGATGATACTTTATTTGATAAAAAAACTTTAGTTATAACGGGTGCTGGAGATCAACAATCGGCAGCATTAGGTGTTGGAGTGGTATCTCCCGGTGATGTAAAATGCACAACAGGAACAGGTAGTTTTATTTTAGCTTATCTATCTAAACCAAATTTCGATCCTATGAAGCGAATATTATGCAGTTGTCATGCTGTTCCGGGTGCATGGGTGCAAGAAGCCAGTATATTCACAACTGGAGCAGTATTAAGATGGTTTAGGGATCAAATAGGATATGCAGAATGCGATACTGCTCAAGAAGGTCAAGATCCTTATGAAGTGATTACTGCTGAAGCAAAAAAATCATCTATTGGCGCAAATGGATTGCTTCTAATTCCACACTTTGTTGGTTCTGGAGCGCCACATTGGAATCCACATGCAAAAGGGATTATCTTTGGATTAGCTTTAGGTCATGAACGGAAAGACCTTTATAGAGCTGTTCTTGAGGGTGTAGCTTACGAGATACGAAAAAATTTTGAAGTTTTCAAGGAATTAGGAATTGAACCAAAAGAATTAATGCTTACGGGGGGAGGTTCTCGTTCTGATTTTTGGAACCAGATTTATGCTGATGTACTAGGAATAACCTGTACTAGGAATATTATAGAAGAAGCTACTTCTTTAGGAGTTGCCATTTTAGCTGCTTCAGGTGCAGGAATTTTTCCCGATATTGCAAAAGCGGCAGAAAGCTTATGTAAAGTTGATAAAAAATGGCTTCCAAACAATGAACATTATAAATTATATGAAAAATTCTATAGATACTCCTACGATATGTATGATTTGATAAATAGCAGAAATATGTACAAGAAATTCGATGAGATAACTCAAACTAAAGATTTAGCTTAAGGAAAGAAATTATTTGATAATAAACAATTTTATATATTTAAAATGTTATTTTTTCTATAATTAAAACTACTTACAGAGAAGAAAAAGAATTAAGTGAATAAAATGGAATATGAATCTTCAAGTTTAGACAAAGAATATAAGAAAAGTCAGAGAGTAATAGCTTTAATCTTTTTTATTGTAATAGTTATTGCCACTCTAGTTTCACTAGGAGGCGTTGTTTGGACCATTGCGGATTTCTTTATTGGTACAACGGGAAAATGGGAACAATTTTTGCTACTCAATTTAGGATATCAGATAGCCATCATTGGTGGGCTTTTAGCAGGTTTGTTTTTTTTGCTAATCTTCTTTTTTGGGTTATTCAAAAAGACTTCACGATCGTTAATTCATTTTATCTATAAAAAGAGAGAGCTAGAAGAAAGATATAAAAACCGTACAGATGTTAAGATCGCTGCATGGGGATTATTAATCAGTCTAATTGGTATTATTGGAGGAATGATTTTCGCAATTATATGGGATATTTTTACTAGTGGTTCAGGAGACCCATCAATAATTCTCACACTATTAGGAAGTACAGGTCCCCGAGTGCTATTTATTGGAATTGGACTGTTCATGCTGGTAGGAATAACATTAGGCCTTATATACTTCTGGAGAAATGGGTATTATCTAATCTTAAAATTACTTGGTGGATTGGAGAAAGAAAAGAAAAAATAGTTATTCTCGAAGATTATCATTAATTAATTTTGATTAAATTAGAAATCTTTTGCTCTTTTATTTTTTTTATACAAATAAATGCTCTAATAAATTCAAATCAATCTTTTAATCGATCTTATAATGCCAATTTGATAACATGGCTATTAAAGTTGGAACTGTTTTTAATTATTTACAATTGCCCAATGTATCTAAGTTCCCTTTTGTTATCAATAAAAGACAAGATAACATTTTAATTCAAAAGGGATTATTTGTATACACAAAATCAAATGAGGGATTTTTAATTGGCATTATCGAAGAAATTATCTTGTTAAATGAGTACTTTACTGATGCATTAACAATTAAAGCCTATAATAATAATAATAATCCAAACATTTTGAAAGGACTTTTTCCAAGTGAAGATTTTGAATTTGCAATTGCTATAGTTAAATGCTTAGGTTTAATTAAATTTAAAGAGAATGAGACAAAAGAAATTAAGAAAGTTCAACGTATGACTTACCCTGCTAGCCCTGGAAAAGGCGTCTATATCGTGGAGGAAGATATCCTCTTTAAGTTTCTTGGATTTGACACTGATTACGGGTTAGATCTTGGACACGTAAAAGTAACTAATTCCAAAGCGAAAATCAATATGAATAGACTGCTGAATAAACATTTTGCTATTCTTTCAATATCAGGAGGAGGGAAAAGTTATCTCACTTCAGTTCTTATTGAAGAGCTTCTGTCTAGAAATAAGAATTTTGGCACTCCAGGTATCATATTGTTTGATGTTCATGGAGAATATGCGTATTTAAAAGATATTCCTGAATTCAAAAATAAAATAAATATACAAGATATTTCATATTTTCAAATTGGAATCCCTAAATTGTCAGTTTACTCTTTTAAAAAATATCAAGAGCAAATTTCATTTGTTCAAATAAGAGAGCTTTCAAATTATATAAAGAAATTGAAAAGAGATAAAAATAAAAAGAATCATTATACTCTAAATGGCATAATTGAACTGATAGAAAATGATACTGAAGGTAATCGTAGTACAAAACAAGCTTTGGTTGGTTGGTTATCAGACTTAAAACGACTTCATCTATTCGGTTCTCAAGAAAATCCAATTTTAAACAACGTAGTAAACAAACAGCAATTAACTATTTTTAACTTTCAAAAAGAAATTAGCATAAGAAAAAAACAAATTATTGTAGATTATATTTGCAATCGATTATTTGAACTTCGGAGAATAAATAATATTCCTCCATTTTTACTTATTGTAGAGGAAGCACATCAATTCTGCCCTGAAGCTGCCCATGCCAATGCTATTTCAAAACCTATAATTGAAATGATTGCTAGAGAAGGAAGGAAATTTATGGCTTGTTTATGCTTAATTAGTCAGAGACCAAAGAAATTAAGTACTACAGCTTTATCGCAGTGTAATTCTAAACTCGTTCTGAATATAAAAAACCCATATGATTTAAAGCACTTAATGGATAGTTCAGAAGCAATTACTAAAGGATATGCTAGTATGATCTCTAGTTTAGGCGTTGGAGAAATGTTATTAATGGGAAATGCTGTAAATTATCCAGTTTTTATTGATGTTAGAGAAAGAAATTTCAAATCAAAGAGTGAAGAGCTATCATTAGCCCAATTTTGCTTAAATTGGCAGAATAAAGAATTATAGTAGTTCAGAAGTTAACTCTTCTCTTAATGAAGAATTATTTTTATTAAGAACTATCATTTTTTTATTTTTGGAAACACGGAAAACATTAATTATTCCTATACTCTCTAATTTCATAAAGAGTTCCTCCAATAATAATGGATTTACGAATGGAAATTCTTTTTTAAGAAGTTCTTCAAGCCTTTTATCTAAAATTTCCCCTTGATTTTTGATTAATATATCAATTACAGAATTTAATATTGGTTTCTGATTCCAACGATGAGATTCGATTTTGCTTCACCACTTAAAATATAGAAAATTAATAATTAGAATGTCTTATTTCTAATTAATTTTATGAATTTTAAACAAACAATCTGTCTTCTTTAGATTCTTCAATCCTTCTGCTTTTTAACCTATCACCAAATTTAATATACCATTCAAGTATTTCAGTTGTTAGTGTAGGGTTAACTATCTTTCTCGCTTCTTTAAAATGCTCTAATGATACTTTTCGTGCTCTTATATTCTCTCTCAAAGCAATCATAGCCGCTTCACGACACCATGTCTCGATATCTGCTCCAGAAAAACCTTCAATCATAGTATTTAAATTCTCCAATGCTATATTACTTGCTAAAGGCATTTCTTTAGTAAAAATTTTTAAAATTTCAAACCTTCCCTTTTCATCTGGTTGAGGAACTAGCAATATTCGATCAATCCTCCCAGGCCTTATTAATGCTGGATCTAAGATATCAGGACGATTTGTGGCCGCAACCACTACAATATCTTTCATAACTTCTAGCCCATCTAATTCCGTTAAAAATTGAGATAACACTTTCTCGGTTACCCCAGAGTCTGATGTATGTCTACCTCTACTTGGTGCTATTGAATCAAATTCATCAAAAAAGATAATACAAGGGGATGCCATTTTAGCTTTGCGGAAAATTTCTCTAATTGCTTTCTCAGATTCTCCTACCCATTTAGATAAGAGTTCTGGACCTTTTATAGATATAAAATTTGCTTTACTTTCAGTTGCTACAGCTCTCGCCAATAAAGTTTTACCACATCCAGGTGGACCATAAAGTAAGATTCCTTTTGGTGGTGATATTCCCATACGAGTAAATAAAGTAGGATTTGATATTGGCCATTCGACAGCTTCAATTAATTGTTGCTTTAAATCATCCAAACCACCTACGTGATCCCAGGGTACATTTGGAACCTCTACAAATACTTCTCTTATTCCAGAAGGTAATATTTCTTTTAAGGCATCTTCAAAATCCTCTTGAGTAACTTCGATTTGTTCTAGTAATTCGGGATCAATTATCTCTGATTCTAAGTCAATTTTAGGTAAATATCTCCTTAAAGCCGACATAGCAGCTTCTCGACAAACTGCTGAAATATCCGCTCCTACAAATCCATGGGTTATCTGGGAAAATTCTTTTAATGAGATCTTCTTATCAAGAGGCATATTTCGCGTATGTATTTGAAATACTTCTCTCCTACCTTTTTCATTAGGAACTTTTATCTCAATTTCACGATCAAATCTCCCTGGACGTCTTAATGCGGCATCCAGACTATTTGGTCTATTAGTCGCACCTATTACTATTACTTTTCCCCTACCATGCAACCCATCCATTAATGCTAACAACTGGGCAACAACTCTACGTTCTACTTCTCCTGTAACAGTTTCTCTCTTGGGGGCAATAGCATCAATTTCATCTATAAAAATAATAGCAGGGCTCTTTTCTTCTGCTTCAATAAATATTTTTCTCAATTTCTTTTCAGATTCACCATAAAATTTACTCATAATTTCTGGACCATTTATCGAGATGAAATACGCCTCACTTTCATTAGCTACAGCCCTAGCTAATAATGTTTTTCCACAACCAGGTGGTCCCCTTAGAAGTACTCCTTTTGGTGGATCAATTCCTAAACGCTTGAACAATGAAGGATGCCTTAGAGGTAATTCTACCATTTCTCTCACTCTTTGTATTTCTCTGTCTAATCCACCGACATCTTCATACGTTATATAATTAAGACCCCTTTCTTCCTCTTCAATAATTCTATCGCTTAAATTAAGTATTGTTTCTTGCTTAATAATACATACTCCTTTAGGTCTCATACTTATAACCTTAAAAGTGATCTCTCGGCTAATTCCAATAGAAATAAAAATGTAATCATCCATTGTAATGGGATAATTATTTAATTTCCTTTTTACAAAACTTTCAAGTCGAGGATCGATTTTTATTGAAAAGTTTGAAGGAGCTAAAACAACATGTTGGGCAATCTCAGCTTTCACTTTTCGTATTTCAATGGTATCATCGATTCTAGAACCTGTGTTTTTTTGAAGTCTAGAATCAACACGCACAATTCCTAATCCATTATCTTGAGGATAACTTGGCCATGCGATTCCCGCACTTTCTTTTTTACCATTAACAGATATGACATCACCAGTTTGAATATTAAGCTTTTCCATTGTTTTTGGATCAATTCTTATAATATTGCGGCCAATATCCCTTTTTTTAGCCTTTTGAACACGTAAGGTTACACTAGGCGTTTCATCATCTTTCTCCTTACTATTATTCCCTTTCGATGACATAATATTTTGACTTTTTCATAATTTTATTATTCTAATATATAGAAATATTGATTTCGTAAAAATTTTTCTTTTTTTTGATCAAGTTTTTTCTTTAAATTTTTAAAAATAATCATCCAATGAGACTTGAACTTTTGAAGAATCTAATTTTCTCAACCTTTCTAAAGCATTCTCAACTCTTTGCTGTGAAAAATTATGTTGCTCAATTAATAATTCTTCAAGTTTATCAAAGTCGATTTTTTTAGGTTTTGGTATCTTATATTCCTTTTTAACATCTGGATTTAAAAATATATCCTTAATTTGGGTAACTAGATCTAAGTTAATTATGATCTCTTTTCCCCCTATTTTTACTTGATTTTTCAATATATTTTCTATTGTATCATATTTTCGAATCAATTCTAATGCGGTTTTCTGACCTATCCCTTTAATACCTTGAAAAAAATCAGTCCCAATCATTATCCCCATCTCAATAAGTTGCTCCCGAGTTATTCCTAGATTATTTAAGAATTTATTTAATGACACAAATTCTATATCTAATGTCACAGTTGTATCTCTTAGCTTCCGACTTCGACTTATGGCAAAATTTCTTATCAATCTTTTTCCTCCAAATAATAAAGTGTCATAATCTTGAGAAGCACATGCCCATGCATCTCCTTTCTCAACCAAAAATGCTGATTGGGCTTCTCCTTCAGAGTTAGCTTGAATTATCGGCATTCCCATAAACTCAATCAATTTTTTACTTTCTTCAATCATTCCTGCATCTAGAGTAGATGTAAGTTGAGCAAACTTTTTAGCTTGTTGAAAATCCTCATTGTCTTGGGCCTTAATCATTTTCTCCCTAGCTTCATCTTTTATTTTTTTCCTTTCCGTTATTGTACCCAGTTTCAATTCAGAGGGAGTACCATCAAAAACATAAATTGGTTTGATATTGTGTTCTAAAAAATTGATTGATCTATAAAAAAGTCCAGATAGATGTGATGTTACATTTCCCTGATAATCCTTCAAAGGAGTTCCATCTCTCTGTCTTATTATTGCTAAAAATTGATATATTGTGTTAAATGCGTCAATGGCAATACTTTTTTTAAAGAGATTTTCAAATGTGATAGTTCTTTTGACTTCGTTTACTAGTTCATTTATTTTTACGCCCATTTCTTTACTATTCCCTATTTTCTATATCTAATTATGATACAACTTATATAATTACCACTAATATATTATATTATTTCTTTGGTCGTCTTCTTAGTTTTTTTCCACAGATTTCACACTTTTTATTCAAATCTTCAGCTCTATGAATTTTTTTGCAAAAGGGGCAATATATTTCCCAGATAATCTTAGATTCAATACCAGCTTTAAATAAAGATGAATAAGGTATGTTTAGCTCAGAACACACATTTTCAATAGAATAATCATTACTATAGACTCGCAAACCTTCTTCTTGTTTTTCTATTAACTCTAGGCTTATCGCTAAAAGCCCCTTATCAGCACCTGATAATGCATTAAAATCTCCTGTATCCTTTGATATTTTATTTATCTTAGTGATATATTCTTGTTTAGGAACTATTATTTTTAATTTTCTGCTTTCAATTGCAGCGTTGATTTTATTTAAAATATTTCTATTTTTTTCTTTATATCTATTATCACTTATTTCCTCAATTATAGAAGATGTTGTGTAAATAAATCCTTCGATTACATTAAAATCAATTCCAGTTAAGAATATATTAGTATCAAAAATATAAATCGAAGCTTTTTCTCTCATATCTCTTTTCTTCGGTTAAGTAGTATCATATCTTTTTAACTCTTTTTTCTTTAAATATTATACTTCAGGAGAATCATCAAGAGGCACTCTTCTCACTGTACCAATAATTTTCTTTCTCAATCGAGTATAATAACTTCCAGTAAACCGAATAAATTTATTATGAGAATTTCCTTTACGAATTCTGATTTTAGTATTAGGGGCAATTTTCCTAATGATCTGTTGACCATCTATTACAATTTTTGCATCTAAGCGTGGCCTTAATAGCTGAATCTCAATTTCAGAATCAATAGGTACTACTATTGGTTTCAAACCAGATCCTGCAAAACTGTTTAGTGGAGTTATTTGCATAGATTCCATATTAGGATTTATAATTGCTCCACCTGCACTTAAATTGTAAGCAGTAGATCCCGTAGGTGTTGAAACTATCACTCCATCTAAATAACTCCGATTTAAAAATACTCCATCAATTCTAATTGATACTTGCAAGACTTTTGAACTTTTAGTAGATACGATTAATACTTCATTTAATGCATTACTCAGTTTAATTTCTCCAGATTTCTTGGCAATATAGGCGGTAATTTTAGAGCAAGTTTCCAATACAAACTCACCATTCAGAATCCTTGTTAAATCTTTAAATATTGTCCTTTCGTTTGATTCATCTAGAAATCCAATAGAGCCTACATTTACTCCTAAAATAGGAGGAGGGTTTTGTTGAGATAAGGAACTAGCAACTCTTAAAATTGAACCATCCCCTCCAACAATTATAATGAATTTAATGTTCTCAGAATTCATTTCCCCTAAATCCATACTATTGTGGGGAAATATTTTAGGAGCTATTCTTGTTTCCAGATAAACGATTTCACCTTTTTGAACTAAGTATTCAAAAAGCCTTCTTGATAGTTTAATTGCTCTTTCTGAATCCAATCTACAAGCTAAAGCTATTGCTTTTTTCTCCATAACCCTAGGATTTTCTAGTAAGACTTATAATTTAATCTTGATATGATGTAAAAAAATAATGGATAATTAAATTGATTCTTTATCTGAATTAAGTATATTAACTACTGAAAACTCTATTTATGAGTGTTTTCCCTGCCATTTGCCAATATTCTACTTGAGTTGTTGAAATCATATTAGGATCAGTTTGAATATCCTTTAATTTTTTTTTCAATTCCTCATCTTGAGGCCAATCTACATCCAATGATTCATATGACTCTAAATCCATAATATTGATTGAGCTTTCTTCAATAAAGTTTATTTGAGCATTACCTTTCATGATCTCTGGAATATCGACCATATGTCCTGAGGGTATCGTCAATGATCGTTTATTGTTATCAAACATACCAACACACACAACTCTCACTTTGGCATGACCATGTTTTCCACTTTTAGATCGTTCCGTACTTTTTATAATGCATGGTTCTTCATCAACCATGATATATTGTCCAGTCTTTAATTTCTGTATCTCTGTTCTTCTAATAGACAATTGCATTTACACCTTAGTTTTATATTTCTATCCAAATATTTTTAATTTTGACATTTCTTTTAATTTATGATCTATTATATTTTTTCAAAAAAAAATATTAGTTTTTACCCACTATTTCAAATAGTTCAAAAAAAAAAAATTACTGTGATATAATGGTTTTAGAAAAACTAGGAAGGTCATTGGATGGCGCAATTAGAAGGATTAGACGTCTTCCATCAGTAGATAAAGATGCAATCGATGCTCTTATCCAAGAATTACAAAGAGCTTTGCTCGGTTCTGATGTAAAAGTTGAACTAGTGTTTGAAATGACTGAAAATATCAGAAAAGAGGCAATGAATACAAAACTTCAGAAAGCACGAAGGAAAGATTTTGTGATAAAATTAGTACACGATGAACTGATAAAATTACTTGGAGGAAAACCAGCACCAATAAGAATAAAACCAGGGAAAAAAAATGTAATTTTACTTGTAGGCATCCAAGGTTCAGGTAAAACTACAACAATAGCAAAATTATCAAAATATTATAAAAGTAAAGGGTATAAAATCGCTGCTTTAACAACCGATACTTGGCGACCTGGAGCCTATGAGCAATTGGAACAATTGTCAGAGCAAGTAGGTGTCAAGTGTTATGGAAATCCGAATGAAAAAAATGCAATTAAAATAGCAATTCAAGAAACTAAAAAGGCAATGAATGATGGAAATGATATTATAATTGTTGATACAGCTGGAAGGCATAAAGAAGAAAAAGAATTAATGAAAGAAATGGCTATTCTGGAACAAAAACTAAAGCCAAATGAAATAATTTTAGTAATAGATGGTACTCTTGGTCAACAGGCATTTAATCAAGCTGAAGCATTTGCTCAAACCACGAATTTAGGTTCAATTATAGTCACAAAATTAGATGGGTCAGCGAAAGGAGGTGGTGCTTTATCTGCTTGTGCAGCTTCTAATGTGGGTATTAGATTTATAGGTGTTGGTGAGAAAATTGATGACTTTGAAGAATTTGAATCCTCGAAATTCGTAGGTACATTACTTGGAGTTCCTGATATTGAATCCTTAGTTCAAAAAGTACAGGAAGCTGAAGTAGATATCGAACCAGAGATGATTAAAAGAATGATGCATGGGAAATTTACTCTGGATGATTTATATCTACAATTGAAGAGTATTAAAAAAGTGGGAAAATTTAAGCAGATTTTATCCATGATGGGTGGCGGAAATATCCCAGATGCATTAAAGGAGGATGCTGAAGCTAATCTAGCAAAATGGGAAGTTGTTCTTAGTTCTATGACACAGCAAGAAAAAGATAATCCAAAAATCATTAAAAAGACTCGAAAAAGACGAATTGCAATTGGAAGTGGTACTCAATATTCTGTTATAAATAAAATGCTGGACCAATACTCCCAAATGCGTAAGTTCATGAAACGATTTCTTCAAATGCAGAAAAAGGGTAAGGGAATGCCTGGGATGCCCGGACTTCCTGGTGGAAAAGCTGCAGCTGACTTTATGAAAAAATTAGGTAAATTTTAAATTCATTTGTTACAACAACTAAAATTGAGTATTTTGGTCAATTTCTTATTATTAATAGAAAAAATCATCAATTACTCCAAGTTTGATATTGATACTGGAAAAATTCCTCTTAATGTTTATGAGATCTGCTCTTGCATACGAGAAACATTCTGTTTATCTTTTGCTATAAGAAAAAACAATGTTTTATATCTTTATTTTCAGCAAGAGTATATTTTAATTAAATTTGAAGGACAAACATTACGATATTTAGGTCCTGATGAGAGGTCTCAAGCATTATTATTGAAAAAGGTTTTGAATAAAATATATGAAAAATTTGATGTAAAGAATAATAAATGGATAAAATCAACTCCAGGAATTTATGGTAAAAAGTTTTCAAATAATTTCAAATTCATTGAATTTTTTACCTCAATATCATATGGAAAAAACAACCTTATAATAGATGCTTACCAAAATCTGGAAGAAAACACAGATTTATATAATTTAGATAAAAATCTCCACCCAATCAAAGAATTAGACTTTTATATCATTCCAACTTATAAAGTTCAAAAACAAAATGCGAAAATTATAGAATTGTTCAAAGAATTAAAGACTATTAACATAATTTCACTCTCGATGATAAAATCTATCGAAGATAAAATTTTATATATTAATTTTCGAAAAGATTATCAAAGAACATAATAAAAGTTTATACATAATGATTTTAAAAAACGCTAAAATTTACTCTGAAGGATTAATACGTAAGGGGAATTTACTTATTAATAATGATATTATAGCTGAAATTACATTCAATCAAATAGATACTCATTTAAAAAAATTTGTGAAAAAAAATAAAGATGGAAAAGAAGTTGATTGTGAAAATAAACTAATTTTACCTGGCATAATAGATATTCATTCCCATTTGCGAGATATGGGACAATGTGAAAAAGAAACATTCTTAACAGGAACTAAGGCAGCTGCATTTTCAGGAATTACGACAGTTTTCAATATGCCTAATACAATACCTCCTGCGATTACATCTGATCAAATTAAACTTTGGATGGAAAAAGCCGAAAATAACATTTGTGTGGATGTAGGATTCATTGCAGGCGTTCCTAAAGAATTAAATGAAGAAGAAATTAAATTTATTATAGATTTAGGAATTATTGGATTTAAAATTTACCCGCTTGATTCTATTAATGATATTGATTGGAAAGATCCAAAAAATCTTCAAAAACTTCTTAAAATCTCTTCTAAATTCCAAGTTCCAATTTTTATACATGCTTCTTATCCTTTATCTAAAGATCAAAAAGATCTAAAAATACAAGAATTTAATTCAGGAAAGAGAAATATACTTGAATATCATAGCAGGTTTGATCCAATTACCGCAGAGGAAAAGTACGTTAATTTAATTATTGAAAATTATAAAGAATATATTGATGTTAATAATTTAAATCCCCTCCAATATCCAAAAATTCATTTTTGTCATGTGAGTTGTATTGAAAGTTATTCATTAATTAAAAGAACACAGATTTCTAATAAAAACTTCAAAATAAGCTTTGAAGTTACTCCTCATCATCTACTTTTATCATACAACATTAAATTAAGCAATGAGAGTTTTGGTAAGATCTTACCTCCTTTAAGAGGAGAAGAGCATAATAAATTTTTATTTAATGAATTAATGGAAGGTAATATTAAGTTAATAGGAACTGATCATGCACCACATACATTAGATGAAAAAGCTCAGAAATTTTTGGAAGCTCCTTCGGGATTCCCGGGTTTTGAAACATATCCATTATTAATGTTGAAGAAAGTATTTAATTTCCAACTATCTTTAGCAAGATTCGTTGAAGTAGCTTCAGAAAATCCTGCAAAATTTTTCAACCTAAGAAATAAAGGTTTTGTTAAAGAAGGGTACGATGCTGATTTAATTATTGTTGATAAAGTAAATGATTATATGATTGATCCCCAGAATTTTAAAACTAAAGCAAAATTTTCTCCTTTTGAGCACTTTAGTACAAATGTTCAAATTTGGAAAGTATTCCTAAGAGGAATTGAAATTAATATTGAAGATTCTAATCCAACCGGAAAAATTATCAAAAAGATGATATAAAGTATATATGTCTAAACGTTATAATAATACATAAAATAGTTGATTATTGGGAAATTAAAATGCCTAATAAGGAAGAATTTAGCTTAGAAGAAGGTAAAATATTATTAAATTTCGCTCGAGAGAATATTGAATATTATTTAAAAAATAATAGAAGTATCCCCATTCCCGATAAAATAAAAGAAAGATTTTCGGATAAATATGGTGCTTTTGTTACATTAAACAGATATAACGTTTCAGGCAACCCATTAAGAGGATGTATTGGTTATATAGAACCTACTTATTCTTTATATGATGTGATTCATAAGGTTTCAATCAGTTCTGCTACAGATGATCCACGATTTCCTTCAGTGTCAGTTGATGAAATGGATAATATAGTAATTGAACTTTCAATTTTAACTCCGCCAAGATTGCTTGAAGTGGATGATCCAAAAGAATACGTTGATAAAATAGTTATTGGAAGAGATGGACTTATAGCTGAAAAAGGAATGAGAAGAGGGCTACTTCTTCCTCAAGTCCCTGTAGACCATGGGAGAAATTGGGATGTTGAGACATTTCTTTCTCAAACTTGTTCAAAAGCTTGGTTAGATGGCAATGCATGGAAAGAAAAAAGTACGAAAATATTTTCTTTTCAGGCTATTCTTTTTGAGGAAAAAGAACCACGTGGTGAAGTAGTAAGAAAATATCTCACCTAAATAAATAATATCCTTATTACTTAATAGTAAATTTTTGGAAGATTTTGTATAAGTAAAAGATAATCTATTTAAAAAGAAATCAATAATTAATTTATAAAAATATTATCAATAATTCATAAAATCTCCAAAATGACTAAACTGGAAGATATTATATTAACAATTGATGTTTCATCAAATAAAATTAAAGTAGGTTTAGTATCTGATACGTTAAAGCTAGGACCCTCTCTAAGCCAAGATTTAAAGATAGTCAATGAAGACGTAGATGGATTTGCAAAAAGATTTGATATGGACGACATGTGGTATAAAATAAGACTCTTAATCCATGAAATATTAAAAAATCGGACTGAAGACACCACAATTATTGGAATTTCCTCTTGTGCGCAGAGAATGGCGGTTGTCTTTGTTGATAATAGAGGGGAAGTAATATATGGTGGTCCAAATACAGATGTTCGTGGTATTGATAGTGCCTATTTAATAGAAGATGAATTTACAGAGGAAGAATTGTTTCAAATAACAGGACATAGTCCATCAATATTGTTTTGCCTTTCACGTCTTTTATGGTTCAAAGAAGAAGAAGAAAAATTATATGATAGTATTGACAAAGTTTTTATGTTAGATGATTGGATCGTAAATAAACTTACTGGAGAAGTGTGTTCTGATTTAACATCTGCAGGAGAATCTCAATTACTTGATATTAAAAAAGGAAATTGGAGTTTGGAAATCATTGAAGCTTTTGATTTTAACCCAGATCTATTCCCCGAATTCATAGATTCAGGAGCTATTGCAGGAGAATTAACACCTGATTTAAAAAATTATTTTAAAATAAAACAGAAATCTATTCCTGTGATTAAAACTGGTGGAGATACACAAGCAACTTTAATAGGAATGGGTGTGATAGAAGATGGAAATATTGGAGTAAGCCTAGGAACCACTGCTCCTGTTCATTTAGTTGTAAATGAACCCATTTTCGACCCAAAATATAACTTCTGGACAACATTTCATTCTATTAAACGAAAATGGTTAATTGAGGGCAATTCTGGGAACACAGGGATAGTCTATAATTGGTTGAAAAACAACATATTATCTGATAAGATAAATAATAAAGATAAACTTATTGAAGATTATCTAAAAGAAGTTAAACCAGGATCAGATTTTACATATGCTTTTTTAGGACCCGAATTTATGAACATAAAAAATCAAACTTCTCTTAAAAGAGGCGTGTTTGTCTTTCCACCACCTAATTTAATAACTGAGTCACTTCCAAAAATTGCTAATTTTGCTCGTAGCGTGATTGAAAACATTTGTTTTGGAATTAATGAAAATTACAAAGAACTCAACAAATTCTCCAATTTTGATGTGAATGTATACTCCGCAGGTGGAATGGCCAAATCCACTGAGTTTTGTAAAATTTTAGCAAATATCCTTAATGAGGAAATTAAAGTACCTCAATATAAAGATTCAGCTTTCCTTGGGTGTGCAATAAATACATTATTTGGATTGGATTTATATCAAAATTATAAAAAGATGGTAGATGAACTAATAGAATTCATAAAATTCCCAATTGATGAAGATATATCAAATAAATATAAAAAAGTATTCAAAGAATGGAAGAATCTGAAGAATCGAGTTAATGAATTATAAAAAATAAATTTTAAGGCTTCTTTTATTGTCTTTTTCTAATAATGGATTCTATATTGACTCCATTTTTCCAATACCAGTTAAATAATTCTTTAGACCATTGGATAAAAGTCTCATTTTCATCAAATAGGCATTCGCTATAATCTATTTTTCCTTCCCTACTTAAAAACAGTAACGCTCCTTTATCAGTAACCAAAAGCGAGATAATTATTTGCTTTAACATTCGAATGTTTTGTGTGATATTTACTTTTTGATAAAAAGCATGACGATCGTGCAATTTTTCATATCCCTTTGACTTTAACACATTTTTATCTACCAGTGCTTTAATATCTATTGATAGATTATTAATTTTTCTCTCTACCGCAGGTAATATTGAATCTTGGAATTGATCTGAGATTGCTAATATATATCTTTCTGATTTCTTAATCATTTCAGACCATAACTCTATATTTTGCATTGTTCCGCTGTTAATTTTTATAGTTTTTAAATTTCCTAACTGGAGGATTAAATTGAGAGGGAAATTATCGATATTATGAGAGTTAAAAAAAGCTTCGTACTTTAAGGATACTTCAAAAAGGTCTAATATATCTAAAAACATTTTCCCAATGTTAGTAATAGTATATTTATTATCCATTGATTTTTTTACCAAATTTTTCTCTATAAGTCTCTTTAGGTGCCGAGAAATTTCAGAACCTCGAATATCCAAATCTTTTTCTAGTTGGCTGTGTCTTTTTTTCTCTTTATATAAACTTTTAAAAACTTCAAATCGACCTTCATTAGAAAATTCAAAAAACAAATCATTAATTCTCAAGATAAATCAATTTATTTTTCAGGGTTTACAACTATAATTAGAATTCTTTATTAGTATATGAATTTAGATCAATTAAAAATTATTTTTATCATTCAAAATTCTTTTCTATTGATAAAATTGTTTTTAGAGGTATTATAGGGATTGCTTATTACCTTTTATTATCTTTTTATAATAAGCTATAGTATTACTAAATTTATTTTAATCTAAAAAATGAAAACGTGAAAAAAATGACAGAATTCAAAGAATTAGTTGAATGTTTGGAAGAAATAAAGAATCGATATAATAATAATGAAAAAATAAGAAAAAAATTAGCTAAATATGATGAACCTATCCAAATGAAGTTTCAAGATACTAACAGAAAGGTATTACTTCTGATTAATAAAGATGAAGGAATTGAAGTTAAAGATAACAATGGAGATGACACTGCTCCAGTAAAGATTGATTTTACGGGAGAACAAGTAATGATTGATTTATTTAATAAAGAATTAGGTGCAGTTAAAGCATATTCTGATGGGAAAATAAAAGTGGTAGAAGGAAATATGAGAAGTTTAATGAAACTTCGTAGTTTAATGTTTTAACTAAGCTTTTTTTATCTATGATTTATTTTATTTATATTGCTTATCATTACAAATTTATTAATTGAAATGAGTGAATATCATGAAAGTGTTAATAACAGCAACAGTCACAAAGGAAGTTTTAAATGAGTTAGAAACATTGATGGAAATAACTTATGAACCATGGAGAGAAACAGGAATAATTTATTTTGATATAAAGGAGCTTGTTGAAAAACTTAAAGATTATGACATTTTTATAACTGAAGCAGATGATTTAAAGAAAGAAGCTCTATTTGAGAATACTAATTTAAAACTTATTGTATCATGTAGAGGTGATCCATTTAATGTTAATTTAAAGGCTGCAACTACAAATAATATTCCTGTTCTTTATACTCCACTTAGAAATGTTGATGCTGTGGCAGAATTAACCATCGGCTTTATATTGATGTTAGCCCGAAAATTACACAACGCTGATAGAATAATTCATTCTGACGATTTTGAAATAATAGAATTTGAGGATTATGTAGAATATTTAAATCAATTTCAGGGAATTGAATTAAAAGGAAAAACAATTGGTATTATTGGATTAGGGCAAATTGGTAGAAGAGTCGTTGATAGGCTTAAACCTTTTGGTGTGAATTTACTTATTTATGATCCGTATGTAAATGAAGATTTTATAAAAGAATATGGCGAAAGAGCTGAAATTGATTATTTAATTAAAAATTCTGATTTTATTACAATACATACTACAGCCACTGATGAAAATGAGAATCTAATAAATAAGGAACGAATTCAGTATATGAAAAAGACAGCGTTTTTAATTAATACGGCAAAAGGAAGTATTATAGATTACAATGCTCTGCAAAAAGCTCTAGAAGAGGACCAAATTGGAGGAGCAGCATTAGATGTATTTCCTCTTGAACCAATTGATGAGGATAATGAATTTATTGAGTTAGAAAATACTATAATCACCCCCCACATTGGTGGTAACACTAAGGAAGTAATTGAAAGGCAATCAGATATTATACTAAATGATGTCACTAAGTGGTTAAAGGGCGAAAAACCTCAATATGTCATGAACCCCGAAGTATATCAAGAAAAGAAACAAATTAGCTCGTTGAAAGATGAGAAGCTTAACTTGATGAAAAAAGAAATTGTAGATCTATGTCAGAAATTATTAGAGGAAAAACATGTAATCGGTTCTGCGGGTAATGTAAGTCTAAGAGTAAAAGAAGATGATAAAGAATTTGTATTAATAACACCAAGCAATGTTCGTTACGATGAAATGGCTCCTGAAGATATTCTTACTATTGATATGGAAGGTAAGGTTCTTGAAGGAAATAGAAATCCTTCTGTTGAAAAAAAAATGCATTTAAGTATTTATCATGAGCGAGAAGATGTGAATGCTATTATTCATGCACATAGTATTTATTCTACTGTCCTTAGTGCGTTAGATATGTCAATTCCAGCTATATTTGAGGAATTTGTGCCTTATATAGGTGGTGAAGTATTATGTGCCATATATGGAGAAGCTGGCACTGAAGAATTAGCAAAAGGAGTGCTGTCAGCGTTAGAAGAAAGAAATGCTGTTTTACTTGCAAATCACGGAAATCTATGCTGCGGGAGCCATTTAGATGGAGCATATACCGTTTTAAAATATTTAGAAAGAGGTGCAAAGATATTTTATTTAGCGAAACTTATAAAAGATCCAAATATATTACCTGAAGATACTATCGACTATGAAATGGATATATTTGACATCTTTAAAGAATCAAAAAAAATTTGAAATTTCATAGTTTTCAATTTTGTTTATTTAAGGATTTTAATGCAATTTTAGTTGATTCCTCTGCTTGTTGCTTAGTGACCATTCCAATTGTAACAGCACTGATATTATGATTGGCGATATATTTAAATGCTAAATCCGGTTTAATTTCTCCTGCTGCGAGAGTTTTCATTCCTATATAAAATATATTTTTGGAATTATCAATAATCTCTTCTAGCTCTTTTGCGTTTCCCATTAAAAATCCATCTGCATTAAAAGGAACTAAATATACTCTTACTTTTAAAGAATTTTCAATACAATACTTAATTGTTGGTATAGGATCATGGGTTGCGATTCCAGGAATAATTCCATAATTTGAAATTTCATCTAAGAGCCTAAGCAAATTTGTTCCTTTATCATCAGAAACCATACCATGCACAAATATTATTTTTGCTCCATTTTTGCTCAGAATTTCAATTTTTGGATCTTCACCAGGGTAAGTAGATCCAGTTATCACATAGTCACTATGACTTTCACTCATTATCTGAGCAGCTTCAAGGATTTTTCCACTTGGAATTACCTCAATACCACGGGCACCCTTTGCATAGCTTGCTTCTAGAATCTCTAACATTGCTTTTGGGTTATTTAAAAATCTTCTACGCCATTCAAATGCTTTATATCCAAATTGTCCGGCCCCAATAAAAGGAGAAGATCCCACAGAAACTAGGGGAATATTAATATCATCAATTTTAAAATAAATTTTGACCCCTTCTTAGAATATTAGTTAATCTAATTTAAATTTGATAAGTGACTATCATAAAGCGAATTATAAAATTTTAAGTCAAGAATCATATAAATACATAAACAATATTATTCATAAAATATAATAGAAATTCAATTTAGGTTCTTAATGAATGCTGAGGAGATAAGAATACCAAATATTAATGGTGTGATTTGCAATCATTTAACCTTTCACAATCAAGATTTTGATATCATCGAAGGTCTTAATTCACTTCTGATTCGTCATATTCTTACAAACGATGCAAATTCTCTTCTTCTTTTTGGGAGGATGGTCGAGGGAAATCAATTTACCATGGCAGAAAAAATTAGATTAATTGAACTAGCATTAAAAATTACAGAGAAAAAAATTCCTATTATGGTGGGTTTTTATGATAATCAGGTTAATGTCATAATAGAACAGATTGAAAATTTGGGTAAGAAGTTTGAAGATCTAAACTTTATGATTTCTCCTCCAATATCTGAAAAAACATCAATAGATGGCATAAAATCTTATTTTGAAAATATTTTTAGTTCTATTACATCTAAAAATCATATTTATTTGATAAATAATCCACCTTTATTTGCGGGAAATGAAATTGAACCAAGTCTATTAAAAAATCTGATAGAATTCCCAAATTTGAAAGGATTAGTTGATTCCTTTTATAACATTAAAAATTGTAAAGCTTATATTCAAAATTTAAATAACGAATTTTCTGTGATTTGTGGGATGGAAGAAAATTCTCAAACATTTCTTCAACTAATTCCATTAAACATGCGAAAATACAGTGGAATTCTTTCTAGTCTTAGTAATTTGGTTAACCTGTGCTCAAAATTATATAATTATGCATTAGAAGACAATCTTTTAGAAATTCTACAAATACAAGAACAAATAAATGATATTAGACATAAAATTTATGAAGTTAGAACTAATGAAGTAAAAGAGAAAATCGGGTTAAAATATGCTTTTCTTTATCTATATAAAGATTCTATATCGAAAAATAATACTGAAATAGTTAACATTTATGAAGAATTGGAAAATCAAATTGATCCGATAAGCAAAGGTAGAATCGAGGCTACAGTGAATCTATTACTCAATAATAAACAGATATATAAACTATATTTCCTTGGTAAAAAGGATCTTTACCAATTTGATGAAATTATTAATACCTTTTCAAATATTGAAGTTTTAGTTAAACAAGGTAAAGTAAACAAAATTAAAGGGCCTTATATTTTTGATGCTAATACACTTTATAGAGTAAATTTTGAAAATAATCACTTAGTTTTCAGATTTCGTACAAGTCAAATTTTCCAACTTGAAGATCTAATTAAAGAAAAACTCTTATATCCATTTTTGGATAAAACACTAAGCTCTAATGATATCGATTTAAGGCAGAAAGTAAAAGAAATAATTAATACTAAATCAGGATCATATCTTTTCAATAAAGAAAAACCTCCAATCATTCCTGTTTGTGATTTAATTTATTATGATGAGACTAAGGAAACTGTTCCTTATATTTTCTCAGTAAATGAATATATTCGAGGAAAACCTTTATTTCAACTCATCAATCGATATATAAGTGAAGGAAAAAACTTATACACTAAAAAATTCTTAGATTTATTTAGTAATTTAGGTGAACTTTTAGGAAGATTACATATGGTAAAATTTGATTCATATTTTAGGATTATTAGTAATATTGGCAAATCACATAAAATTTCTTATTCAGATTATTTTGAAAGTGAATTTGAACAAAGCCTCCAAAATGCAAAAAAAAATAAAATTGATTTCTGCGATGAAATAAGGGCTTTTTACCAAGATAATAATTCATTAATAGAGGAAGAAAATGAATACGTTCTTTTACACAATGATTTTAAAAGCCAAAATATTATTGTAAAAGAGGAATTAGGGTCTATAAAAATTAATGGTATTGTAGATTTTGATAACTGGTGTGTTGGTAGCCGGGCTCAAGATTTCATTAAAATTGATTATTGGATCTTAAAGCCTTTAAATAATCCTTCTTTTTATAGCTCTTTTTATGATGCTTATTCAAAATTTTGCACTATAGATAAAGTCTTTAAGAAAAAAATAGAATTATATAAATTAATCTGGCTTATAAATGAATATAATTTTGAATCAGAATTAATAAGAAAGACAGATCAGATGGATCTTATGAATACACCATCATTGTCATTAGAAAATTATTTATTCGAAATAAAAGCAATAGTTCGGTAAGTTAATAAACCCTTTTTAACAAAAATCCATATAAAAGATAGTAAAAACACCATTTTTTTTTCTAATTATGGAAAAGAATTTTAAGTATAGAATTTAGTTTTAAAATAAATCATGTCACGGTTTAATAGAGAGTTAAAATTCGCTATAAATATTGTTAAGAAAGCATCAATGATAACAGAATGGTTTAGAAGAAAAGGATTCGTATCTTTTTTAAAGTCAGATCAATCACCAGTAACATTAGCAGATTTTGCTTCTCAAATATATATAGTTTCTCAATTAAAGGATTACTTCTCTAATGATGAGATAATAGCAGAAGAAGAGAATATGGATTTTATTAATAGCAAGGCAGAAAATCTGATAAATCAATGTTTCAATGAATTAAATTTGAAAAAATTAGAAAATGTAAAAGAAAATATTAGATTTCGAGGTAAACCTTCCGAGCGTCAATGGACGGTAGATCCCATTGATGGTACAATCGGATACCAGAAGGGATTGTCTTATGCCGTAGGTATTGGCTTTATGATAAATTCAATCCCTAAGGTATGTGCTATTGCAGTGCCAAATTATAACCAAAACCCATTGGCTGTTTTCACTGCAGAGGAAGGTCAAGGATCTCAAGTTTCGTATAATAATGAGAGTTTTGATCCTATTAGAGTAAGTCAAAATGAACTTATAAAAAATTCTCGTTTATGTCATTCTTTACATTATGATCAACCTTGGGTTCTTAATTTTGCAAAAAAAATTGGTATAAGGAACTTTATTCAAATTGATAGCATGGTAAAATTTTGTATGGTAGCTGATGGAACTGCTGACCTCTATATTAAACCCTTAGATGCGGCTCATTCATTTACATGGGATTTTCTGCCAGGAGATTTGATTGTAAAGGAAGCGGGAGGAAAAATTACAGATTTAAATAATGAACACTTAAATTTTAAAAAAGAAAAATGTTTATGGACAGCACCGGGTATTATTGCTTCAAATGGTATCCTTCATGAAAAAATTTTAGATTTATATCAAACTAAATCATAATATAGGAAATCAAATCAATTAAAGGCATAATTTAACAAATTTTTTTGTCGATTTTTTTGGATTCTCTCTAAGCTTGACAATTTAATCCCTACAAGCCGAACTTTTTTCTTGTTATTTAAAAATTCTCTAAACAATTGTAAAATAATACTCAATACATAAAGCTCATCTTGTATATGAAATGGAAGAGTTTTTGAACGAGTATAAGTCTGAAAACCCTCAAATCTTATCTTTAATGTGACAGTTTTATACATAATTTGGTGCTTTATAATTGATTTATGGATTTTCTTATTAATTTCTTCGAATTTTGATACTATTTCATTAAAATTTTCAGTATCAGTATAAAATGTCCTTTCTGCACTGATAGATTTCCTTTCTTCATGAAATTCTTTTACTTTACGATTATCTAAACCATTGGCGATATTCCATATCCATCTCCCATGCTTTCCAAATAACTCTATCATTTTGGGTAAAGGTGTTTTTATGATATCTCCAATTTTTTTTATTCCATTTTTATAATAATAAACTTTAGATTTCTTACCAATCCCTGGGATACGAGTAATTTCCATATCATTTAGGAAATTAAGAATATTCTCAGGTTTTACAACTGTAACACCATTAGGTTTATTCTCATCAGACGCGATTTTAGCTATAGATTTTGTAGGTGCAATCCCTATTGAGATTGTGATGCCTACCTTTTCTAAGACTTTCTTCTGAATTTTTTTTGCAATTTTTTCAGCTTCATTATAATCTTTAGCCTTTTCAGTTAATTCTAAATACGCTTCATCAGCACCTACAATCTGGAACTCATCACTATAACTTTCAAGGATCTCCATTACTTCTTTAGACACTTTATGGTATTTATTACCATTAGGTCTTAGATAAATTCCATGAGGACATCTTCGATAAGCTTGAGATATAGGCATGGCTGAATGAAGTCCATATTTTCTTGCTTTATAATTACATGTTGCTATAACACCCCTTCCTTGACCTTCTTTTGGATCTGCTCCTATTATAACGGGGCTATCTTTATATTGTGGATTATCTCTTATTTCTACAGCCGCAAAAAAACAATCAAGATCACAGTGTAAAATAATGCGATTCATTATTTAACGAAGGAGAATTATTTGACATTAAATAGTGGTTTACAAATGTGATATTTATAATTAATATTTAAAAAAATAGACTTTCAAGAATTAATAGAAATAAATAAAATATATCTTTTAATGATAAAGCAAGGAAAATAATGTTCAAAATATATTTTTAATTAAGTTTTAATTATATAATTTATGGCAGTAAATAAAGAAGAACAATTTCGTATTGAAGTTGTGAGAGGAGCAAAAGCAATTTTCTCAAAGGGATTAGTGGAAACTGGAGAAGGTAATGTTAGCGTAAAAAATGGTAAGAAAGAGGAATTTTTTATCACCCCGTCTTTCAATCAATATGATACACTTAAAAAAGATGAAATTGTACATCTTGACTTTGAAGGAACTCCTCTAAGTGCTGGAAAACTGCCTTCAACCGAAGCAAAAATGCATATTGCTATTTATAAGTCAAGACCAAAAGTGCAAGCAATAATACACACACATTCACCTTTTGCAACAATGCTCTCAATCGTAGGAAAAGGTATACCAATTATTATGGAAGAAATGTATGCATTTTTGGGCGGATCTGTAGACATTTCTGATTTTGGAAAGGCGCAAACAGGAGAAATTGGAGATGTAGCTCTTAAAGCTCTAGGTATAAAGAACGCTGCATTATTAGCCAACCATGGTGTTATAGTGTGTGGAAAATCATTAGATCACGCTATTAAATTCGCTGAACTGGTAGAAAAACTTGCAAAAATGTATTGGGGTGCTTTACAGATTGGAAAACCAAACATTATCTCTGAAGAACATCTTGATCGATTTCAAAATATTTTTGATAGTCTTTTTGCTAATTACCCTCGAAGTATGCGGACAAAGAAGTAAAAAAATAATAAGAATGATGTGGAAATTATGGAATTGGGCATTAGTAGCTTAGGACATATTATCGATATTGCTCGTGATACTAAATTCAAGAATCTGATTGAGTTACAAATTAACGCTACAGAGCAATGCCTCGATTTCGCCGAAAATAATGATATCGACATTGTAGAATTAGTAGTAGAACCACCTCAAATATTTCATAGGGAATACAAACAGAAATACATTAATCTAGTGAATTCCTATTCAATAAAGAAACAGGTTCATGGTCCTTATATTGATTTAAACCTTTGCTCTTATAATACTCATATATTTAAGGCATCAATTGAATCTTATATTGAAGCAATCAATCTTAGCTATCAAATTGATGCTAAAATTATAACAATTCATCCTGGATTAGCCAATTTTATGTTAAGTTCTATAAGAGAATTTAATAAAGAACAATTAAAAAAGGCTATTCATAAATTATTGGATTTTACGAATAATCATAAATTATTAATCTGTTTAGAAAATATGCCTCAAAATTACCATATTTTAACCGATCATTTTGATATAAATGAAGTATACCGCGTTATTGATAGAGAGGATCTCTATTTAACTTATGATACAAGCCATTTTTATACGTGTGATGGAGATGTGAATAATTTATGGGCAAATTTTCATCAAATTGTAAAAAATATTCATATTGTTGATAATTTCAGTAAAAATTCTGATACACACCCTCCTATCGGTACGGGAAAGATAGATTTTAAAGAAATTTTTGATGTATTTAGAAAATATAGATATAATGGACCAATTATTATTGAACTATCTTCAGCAAAATCATTAAATCAAAGTATAAATTATATAAAGAAATTTTTATAATACATTCTTAATTTTTAAAAGAAACCATTGTTTAATGAGTAAATATGCCAATAATATCTCTACAAGTTAGTGATGATTTGTTAGAAAGATTCGAGAAAGTAAGAAAATTAAGTGGTTTTACGTCTAAAAGTGAAGCTTTAAGAGATTCAATATTTAGTTTTATTGAAAAACACGAAAATTATGAAAATTTAGAAAATGACATTTTGATAATGGCAATAAGTCTAGTATATCCCTTCAAAGAGTTAATAATTGATCAAATAACTGAATTATATTCAAGATTCCATCCTATTATAAAAACTATAACTGATTGGCGCATAGCAGAAAAAAAAATTGAGTTACTCCTTGTCGTTGGAGAATTTTATAATTTAAAAGACCTTTATAAAGAATTAGCTAAGATTAAAGACGTAAATTGTTCAATCCGTGAAATTCTTATTGATTAAGAGATTAATCAAATCGAAGTGAAAAATCTACTTGTTCAGAAGGAAATTGAGTAATTAGACCTAAGCTTATAACGTCAGGTTCAGATAATAAATAATCTATAATATTATCTTGAGTTATTCCACCAGAAACCTCAATTATTATTTTATCCCGGAGATGATGTTCTTTCAATGCATTAATAGCGTCTTCAACCTGATCTGGATCCATATTATCTAACATCACAATATCAGCTCCATTCTTAGCAGCAGTTAAAACATCTTCCACTTTTTCGATTTCTATCTCAATTTTTTTTGAAAAACTATTGTGTTTTTTAATATCATTTAACAACTTTTCAATTTCTCCATCATAATATTTTAAATGAGTGTCTTTTAGGAGAACCATATCATCTAGAGAAAATCTATGAGTATCCGCAAATCCTAATTCAGCAGCTTTTTTCTCAAATATACGGATTCCAGGTGTAGTTTTTCGAGTACAAGCAATTTTAACATTTTTACCTGAGTCACTGATGATTTTGAAATACTTTCTAGCTGTTGTTGTTATAGCACTCATATGGGAAATTAAATTTAGTCCTGTTCTTTCTCCTAATAGAATATCTCGAGCATTTCCTTCTAATTCTACAAGTACATCTCCATTGTTAACTTCTTCTCCATCTTTTTTTTTAAAAATAGTAGAGACATTCAAAATATTATACAAAATTTTTAATTCTTCTAATCCTGATACATATCCAAAGCTTTTGGAGAAGATCTTTGCAGAAGCTTTTGCATTCTCCGGTATTATTTTAGAACTTACATCAATAAACATACAATCTTCTTGTAAAAAATTTTTAATTTTCTCTTCAATTAGAATCTTGTTGTAACTCATATTTCGCACAAATCTATATGGTATTATTATTATAGTTTAAAAATTAAATAAAATTATGGTAGAAAAAGAAAAACTATTCATTACAAATAACGAGATAAAGCTTGAAGCGGAATATTTTCTCTCACAAAATGACATAATAAATCCAGTAGTTTTAATTTGCCATCCTCATCCACAATATGGTGGGAACATGTATAATAATGTTGTGTCTGGAGTTTTTAATAAACTAATTGAACATAGTATATCTTGCTTAAGGTTTAATTTTAGAGGAGTCGGAAGATCATTTGGAAATCATTCAGATGGAACTGGAGAATTAGATGATGTGAAAGCATGTATTGATTTTTTAATAAATGAGAAGAATCATGAAAAAATAGTAATATGTGGTTATTCTTATGGTGCCGCTATAGGATGTTCAGCTATAAATTATTCAGATAAGGTTATCAGCTATATTTCTATCTCATTTCCTTGGGATTTTGTTGGCTCAAAATATAAAACACAATCACAATCCAATAAACCAAAATTATTCATACAAGGTGATCAAGACACAGTTGCTAGATATGAAACATTTGAAAAAAATTATAATTTTTATATAAAGCCAAAAATTAAAAAGATAATCGCTGGAGCAGACCATTTTTATTGGGGTTTTGAAGAACAAATTGCTAATGAAGTTTTGAGATTTTATAACTCGTTTATTTAGATATTTCAAGAGATTTATTTTTATTAGAACCTTCCCAAATTGCTTTCCTTCACTTAAATATTCCTCAGCTTCTTTTACATTTTCAAGGGGAAATATTTTGTCTATGATTGGGTTCTGAGAAAGAGATAAAAATAAAAAGAAGGAAAAAGTGGATTATAAACTTGAAAGCTTTTCTAAGTCAGCCTGTGAATTTTCTACTGCCCAATTAAGAAGTTGGTCAAAATATCTTTCCACATCCTCACTTTCAGGAGCTTTTGATAAAATTGCTAAAAGGAATTGATTCTTATTATCAGGCATTATTATATTCCTCATCATAATGAAATCTTCTTTATACATAATTTTCATACTTTTGATTTCAGAAAGGC
>JAEOTV010000152.1 GCA_016839635.1 Promethearchaeota archaeon
AGTATCAATACATCCTCCAATGGAGCCAATAATTATGTTTGGTTACCTAAATTTACTATTTATTGTTACTATTTTTATAGAAATTAATGTAATTAAATTTCTTTTGAAGAATAATGAATTAAATGAACATGCAAAAGATTTCTATAAATCTATTACTCTAGTTAATCTTTTAACATTTCCAACAACTCAAATAATTGCTTTTATTGTATTTCAATCAGCGTTAGGAAACTTAGATGTAGCTATTATATTATTTCTTTCAATTTTAATTGAATTGTTTCCTATTACATTAGAATGTTTATTATATTTGAAAATCTATAAGAGATTAAACCGAATTCCTTGCTTTTTACATCCGGTCAATAATAATTTAATACTAAAATCTACAATTTCAGCTAATTTAACTTCTTTTGGTTTTGGTATTCTTACATCTCTTCTATTTTTCATATAAACAAAAATGAGATGTAAAAATGAGAGATAATACTGAATCTAAATCTTTAAATAAAGCAATAAAACTAGCAGTCCTACTAAATTTTATTGTTTTTGTTAGTTGTAGTACTTTATTAGTGCTTTCTATAAATGAAGTAATTTATTATAATGGAAAACCAGTAGTACTTAAAGTGGCAAGAACATCTAATCCCATCATAATGGATCCATGCGATAGTTTTGACAGCGTGTCAAATGGTATGCTTGATCAAGTGGTTGAGACGTTAATTGCATACGATTTAACTGACTCAACCCTTCCGCTTGTTGGCAGACTAGCTTATGATTGGGATTTAAATATTGGTGTGTATGGTAAGTATAACAATATCACATTTTACCTACGGGAGAATGTATATTTCCATGATGGTGAACTCTTTACTGGTGAAGATGTTATTCACACCTTTGAAAGAATTAACTTTTTTGGTAATTCAACAGGATCTTTAGATCCTGCCCTCCATATTATGGCATCCCCTCACGCTCTTTATAAATTTAGTGATGGAATGCCAATCTTTAATGTTAACCTCAGTAGAGATTTATGGGATACTACAAAAGTAACCGATGAATATAAAGTTACACTCATAATGAATGGACCATTTGCCCCTGCTGAAGGGTTATTAGCCTATACAGCAAGTGCAATTGTTGGACATACTTCTACTCCTAAGTATGAAATGTTAGATCTCAGATCAGATTTGGTCATTGGAACAGGCCCGTTTAAATTAATAAGGTATATTCCTAATTCTGAGGTTCGATTCGTCAGATGGGAAAGGTATTGGAGAACTGGTGCCTACTGGACTGAAATCCAATATATCTATTATGAAGATGCTACTGCAGCAAATAATGCAATGTTAACTGGAAATATTGATTGGTTAGGTCAAGGACTTCATTCATTCATACCTAGTTTTGAATCAGATCCAGATATAATGGTGACAGGAGATGGAGTTAACGATTATATTAATAGTTCTACATATTGGTTTATTGAATTTAATTCGATGAATTTTAATAGAACATGGAGAAAAGCTATTTCTCATGGTTTTAATTATACATATGTTCTCCATAATATTAAGGAAGATACGGTTTCGAAGGCGCATTCATTAGTACCTTCTGGTTTTCCCGCTTATAATTCTTCAGTTGTCGGAGGGAGGTATAATATTCCCTATGCTCGACAACTTATGCAAAAAATGGGATTTGGGGAGGGATGGGATGTTGGTTCTCAAATAGGAGATACATTTTTCCCTGGCACGGACGAAGCTCAATGGACAACGGCAGCATTTATTCCCTCAACGGGAAATTATACTGATAATGAAATTAATTTCTATCATCGGCAAGGAAGTTATTTTAGTGAGCGACTTATTCAAAGATTTTCAGAGGATATGGATTTAATTGGAATTAAAATTGTACCGCAAGTAATAACCTGGGGTATTACTACGTTATATACCCTGATTAAAAGCCATCCTGAAAGAATTCATATATTTTGGAGAGAATGGAGTCCAGATTATTTTGGACCTTTTGCTATAATAGACCCATTAGTCAATCCTAACTCGGAATCAAATTATGCCTTAATTGATAATCCCGAAATCAATGCAATTCTTGCTCAATCTAAGTCTGAATCTATTACCACTCAAAGATATAATTATTTTAAGAAACTACAGTACTTAATTCATGACAAATATTATTATCATTTACCACTATTTTATGATAAACTCTACCATGTCCAATCCTCTTTTTTAAAAGGAGTTCCATATAATTCCATGAGCAATTTAAATTGGTACCCAACTTATGAAGAAACTTAATTGGAAAGAGAATAAGATAAAATGCGAGCTTAATATGCGAGAAATAAATACTAAAAAATTACTAAATATAGCAATTTTAATAGTTGTTATTACTAATATTATTGTAATGGGTGTTTTTGGCTCATTTTTACTTAGAACTATTATAATAGAGAAGTATTATACCAGTTGGGGAGAAACTCTTAAAGTAGCAAGAACTTCTAATCCAGTTACTATGGATCCTTGTGATAGTTGGGATACAACCTCAAATGATATGCTTGATCAGGTGGTTGAGACCCTAATTGCGTATGATTTAAGTGATCCAGATCTTCCGCTTGTAGGAAGGCTTTCAGAATCATGGTATTGGGCAAATAATAAAACTATCGTATTCCAATTACATGAAAATGTGTTTTTTCATGATGGCTCAAGACTTACTGGAGAATGCGTTTTACATACCTTCGAAAGAATTAATTTCTTCGGGAATGCTACTGGAACTTTAGACCCTTTACTCCATACTATGGCTTTCCCTCATTCTCTTTATAAATTTGAGGATAAACCACGAGGATTGACTCCCATTTTCAATCATACTTTGAGTTTTGTTAATCCTAATAATGAGTTAAATGTAACCCTTATTCTAAATGCCCCATTTGCACCTGCTGAAGGATTATTGACTTATACCGCAAGCGCGATATTACATCCAGATTCAACTCCGGTTAATGAAATGCTTGAACTTGATGAAGATCTCGTTATTGGAACTGGACCGTTCAAATTAGAGAAATATGTTCCTAATTCAGAGATTCGGTTTGCCCGTTGGGAAAGATATTGGAGAACTGGTGCTTATTGGGATTACATTACTTATGTCTATTATAGAGATGGCGTTACCACTAACAATGCTATGCTAGCCTTAGATATTGACTATTTAGGGCAAGGGATTACTTCTCTCAAGCCTGATTTTGAAGCAGATCCAGATATTACGGTAACTGGAGATGGTATTAATGAATATATCAATAGTTCTCTTTATTGGTACGTTGCATTTAATTCTGAAGTTATAAATCGCACATGGAGAAAAGCTATCTCACATGCGTTCAACTATACCTATCTCATCCAAAATATTGATGAAGACACAACCGTACGAGCTAGATCACTAGTTCCACCTGGATTTCCTGCTCATAATAATTCTGTGAAAGCGGCTGATTATAATATTCCAAAAGCGAGACAATATTTGCAGAAAATGGGATATGGTGTAGGTTGGGAAATTGGCTTTCAAGTAGGGGATGATTTCACCCCTGGAGCTGATGAAGCTCTATGGCAAGCAGCAAAATTCATTCCAGATGTGGGCAACTTTACAGATAACTTGTGGAATTTTCGTCATAGACAAGGAAGTCATTTTATGGAACTTTTAATTAATCGATTTTATAATGATTTGGATTTAATTGGAATTCAACTTTGGGTGCAGACTTTGGATTGGATAGAATTTATTGAAATGGGTCAACAGCATCCTGAAAAACTACATTTATACTATTTAGGTTGGGGTCCTGATTACTTTAATACTTTCCAAATGATTGATCCTTTAGTAAATCCCGCATCTGACTCTAACTTTGCAAACATAGATAATCCAGAAATAAACGCTCTCCTAAAAAAGACGGTTGTTGAAATCGATATGATACAAAGAGAGCAATACTATAAGAAGCTTCAGTATTTAATTATTGATAAATACGCTTATCATATGCCATTACAATTTGATAAATTATACTATGTTCACACTGCAACTTTGAAAGGATTCCCCTACAATCCTATGCGAATGCTATATTTTTATCCAACTTATCGTAATTAGAAGTTAAAATCTAGAGATAATATTCAAAGTAACGTGATTTTCAAGAACTAAGCATAATCCCAACAAAACTTTATATTACGCGATTTTTATATATCTAATGTCAGTTATCTGTCACTTGAGAGATACCAGATAAACAAATTATAAGTAAAAGTGTAAAATATTTGATAGAAAATAATAATTTAATTTTTACAACAAAGACCATTACATATCATAATTAGGAAATAATCTAACTGAATTTTATTCCATCTAAAACAGGAGTGAGAAAACTGGTAAAAATATTAGTAAATTGTAAATCTTGTGGGAAAGAGATAAAATTGGATTTTAATGACTCGAGGGCACTTTGTAAGAAGTGTCGAAAGATTAAATCTATAATTGATAAAAAAACTTCTAAAACTTTTGATTTTTAATAGAATATCACTTTAATGATTCAAAGTTAAAATTAATAATAAAAAAAAAGAAAAGTTTATTTTGCATTTTCATCTTCTTCCATAATACCAAGCTTATTCCCTTCTGTATCTTTGAACATATAAAAATAGCCAACAGAGGGTACTGTAATTTTGGGAGTTAGGATGGAACCACCGCTTTGTTCAATTTTTTTCTTAAACTCATCTACATTGGAAACTTGAATATAATTAAAGACTTGATCATTAGGTTCTTCTCTTTTTTGTAATCCCCCATTAATTCCTTCCTCGTCATCTTCACCAGCTTTTATTACCCAGTATTCCATTGGTCCTTCCCATTTTTCAATTTTCCAATCAAAAGCTTTTTCATAAAAGTCTTTCGCTCTTAATGGATCATCTGTATTTATTTCAAAGTGAGTAATTTTAGGCATATTTTAACCACATTTTGTATTTCTTTGTTTAAATCATTCGCAAAAAATATAAATTTTTAGCTTGAGATTTTTAGGAATCAAAATATATTTAATAGAGAGGAGTCTCAAATTTTTTATAAAATAAGTTAAGTACTCTTAAATCAAAGAAAAAATTTAAAGTTGTAATTTACTTCTCCAAAATCTCATTTTACTTCTTAATTCTTCTTTTTCATTGTTATCAAGCAATTTCATGTTGCTTTTTAGAGGATTGATTCCCATTCTTATTTGCCTTAAAATAGCACTGAACCCTTTTCTTTCTAGTATATCATCCTGCAATTTCTCTAAAAGCAAAGCAATTTGTTCTCCTGGTAAGGAGTCAATTTTACCTGAGATATTATCGAATTGGGTAGTAAGGTAAATATCACTTGATAAATCCATTTCTGGTTGGATAATTGGAGTCGGTTTTATTGATTCTAACTGAGGTTTTAGAGGTTCTGGAGCAGAAGGAGTTGGTTTAGGTTTAGGTGGAAATGTTTGGGAAACTTTTGGTGTGGGAGGGCTAATTGGCTGTCGATACTGTGGTTGTGCCATAGTTGGTTCAGGTGCTCGTTTTAATGCCTGCGTGATTTCAACTTGATCAAATTTCTTACTCTGAATCCAAACATCTTCTAAGACAGCAGCAAATAATTTTACATGTTCTTCTAAGACTGAACCCATTCCTGCTATTTGCAATTCTCCTGTTTCTGATTTTGATAAAACACATACTACAACTTCTTCGAAATCTTTATTTATGGACCATAGATTTTCTCTAGGAAAATGTCGTATAGTTACATTTGGATTGCCTTCAACTTGTTTAAGTCGTATTTGATCTTCTAGATTATTTAGATCAAAATTAGTCGAAATTCTAATGTTTATATGCTTTTTTAATCTAGTTAGTGCAACTAAATCAATGTCTTCTAACTTCGGAGCTACAACATGAACTCGCATTTTCACTCGGGACAAAGATTCATTTATTTGAGCCTTGATTCCTTCTACACTTCGTACAAACCATACATCTTTGAAACTTAATAGTGATGCTTCTTTTGAACGTTCCCAAAATTCTTGCATTGTCATTTCAGCACTTTCTAATTGATTTATAATGTTATGAATGATGTCATCCTGTATAGTTTCAAAAATTTCTGTGCGAAATAAATCCTTAAGTTCTGCGATTCCAGAAAGAATGTCATCATAGACTCCTGAAACTCTTTTTTCTAAGTCATCTAATGTTGTAACCATTCCACTCTGAATATCAGTAAATACAGTTCCTAAGTCAGTACTGATTTCACCCGCAGTAGATGTAATACTACCCAATTGATTTATGACTTGGTCTAACATATTTTGGGTAGTTTGTACAAATTTATCTTTAAAGGTCTTAGTTATCTCCGCAAATTGTTCTGAGATTACTTTAGAAACGATTTTTTCTGCCATACTACTTAACGCTCCAATTCTAAATTGCTTTTCGAATCTAGTCGCAATTTCAGATTTTACTGAATCTAAGCGAGATTCCATTGCTTCAAAATCTCTGGTTATATCTGCAGGAACAATTTCTTTTAAATTAATTATAAATCTTCTTACATCTTGAAACCTACTTACTTGTTCCATTTCTTTTTCAAAACGAGTAAATTGTTCTTTTATTTGAGCGGGTAATTTTGATTTCATTATTTGAAGATATGTTTTATAATCGTCTAATTTCTTAAGTTTTGCAGATTGTTCTCCTAATGAATCAAATTTTGCTTGTATATTTTGGGGTGCAACATTTTGAAAATTTTTTATTGCCTCTTTAAATTGATGAATTTGACCTACAAGAGCAGCATAAGGAGGTAATGCTTCATAAATTGGCATTTTTCCGGGAATTTGCTTAAGAAGCCCCTTTTCAAATAAATTATTGGCTATTTCTGCAGCTCTTTCTTCAGTTATATTATTAAGTAGAGCAATTTCTCCAACCATCACAGGACCTCTTCCTGTAATCTTATAATAGGTATCAACCTCATCATGAGCTAATCCAATGAGTTCCAAAACATGCTTTGTTGATGCTCCATCTTCTTCTGACAAGTTAATTATTATCTCCTATTATTTTTTATATGCGGCTTCAAGAAATTCTAGATGCTTTATTGCTAGATTTTTATTTAGTTTTCCTTCCATTCTATCTTTACGTATCTTTTCTATTAAATATTCGGGATAAAAAGTTTGAACAACTATATCTGTCAGTAAAAATACCCATAATATATCTTTACTATCCCTTATAACTCTGAGAATTTGATTATCTTCCATATCTTTTAAAAAGCTTCCAATTTGGTCAAGGCTCTCTCCAGGACCTTTTGGAATTTTATTTATGGGATAGGTTCTCTCTCTAAATAAGGTTATATAATCATAGTTATCTGGGTTCATTAAAGTTCGAGCAATCTTCAAGTTATCATCAAATGTAGGTTTGTAATTTAAGAAAAATTGTGTAACCTCTTCAAGATATTTGGATGCAACTTCAGGTGTAGGCAAATTTTTCTTGGCGTCTTCAACTAACTTAGATACAGGTGCTCTAAATATAGTAAAATCATTAAGAAGAAATAATGTTATATCAGTGTCACCTTCAACCCAATCTTGCATGAGCAAACCAGTTTTGATAAAAGGATCCAAAACATACTCAATATTTGGTACTATTTTTTGTAATTTATCTTCGATAATCCCCTGAAGCTCCCTTCTGGATAATGCTTTTTCATGTAAAGCTTCTAATATTGTTCTTGCTTTTTCACTAGTATATATTTGTGCCAATCTTTGTTCTTTTGATAAATTCTTTAAGCGATCTAACAGAATTAGAGTATTTCGTAGATAGAGTTTCAGTGTTTTTACTATTTCATAACTCTGTGATACATTTGTGCTCATTTCTCTCAAATACTTTAATAAGTCTTGGTTAATTTCCTGTAACACTGCTTCACCGAACATTTCTGGATCTTCACCAAGTTCTAGCATTAAATTTATCATTATTGGCATATCAGATTGCATACCAGTAAAATAACTTGATACATTCGAACGAGCTTTTTCTAATCGCACGAGAACATTTCCTGCTGCTCCCGCACCTGTAATGTGTGCGTAAAAGACTCGCATCATATCATCTAAATCAATTTCAAGATCTTCTGGATAGTTCAATTTAACAATTAATCCTTGATCTTCAGTCCATTCAGTGATTATATAACCATGTGGCATTTACATTTCACTCCTGTTTAAATTCTTTATTATCTTTAATTTGAATTTTTTCTTGTTCTATTTCTAAACTTAAAATTTGAGTTCTATCTTGTAATTTATTATTAACAAGATCTTTTCTCGAATTAACAATAATTGGTTTTAGTTTCCTACCCTTTCTAACATTTCTTCTCAATTTCCTTACTTTTCTTACTATTGGGGGATATTTGAAATGGGTTTGATATAATGTAAATCCTACAATTAATGTTGCAATTCCAGCAGATAAACCAATAACAAATGGCATTATATCCATCCCTCCTGTAATCCGAATATAAGTAATATATAAACTTACATCATCTATAGAAATTGTAATATTCTCATTTAATCCAAACATATCTGCCATAAAAAGCTGTATTGAAACTGTAATATTTGCCTCCTTCAATATCAAATTAGAAACATCATACCCACCTGCTTTAGCTACTTGAAATGAGTTTGTAAGAGAACTTAATTGTAACGTCTCCTTATGTGGATTATCATTTAATAATATTCTAATCTCTGAAAACGGAGATAGATTTGTAGGCCATAATTTATCGATTTTGCTATTAAAATTAAACACGGCATCAGTTATTTGAATATTTGTTCCACTAATTGAGTCCCCTACCTGATTCCAAGAAATTGTGGTAAATTTTTCTATTTTTCTCTCATAAGAAAATGTAAAATTGCATTCTTTAATAATTAAAGCTTCCCAATCATCATGATCTCCACTAGTATCATTATCTTCACTAAAAATATCAATACCTAATGTAATAATAAAATGTGAGTGAAATGGATCTTTCTCAAAAGCAGCTGCTAAAGCTCTTATAAGATCTTGCTCATCCACAATATCTAGCAAATTATCTGTTATATTTAAGATCGAAGGATTACCATTTCCATATTGGCCTAAATATTTTGTTTTATTATATCCTACTATGTATGGATTAGTAAAATCGATATCTGAGATCAAAACATAGAAAGTTACAAAATCTCCTATAGCATATAAGTCTTCATCTTGGCTTCCTGAATAATCATCTCTTGGAGTATCGATATTAAGATCAACACTTGCATTGAAAACAACATCTAAAGAAGCTGAAGTTATTATATAATCTGACATGTCAACAGGCATAGTCACATTATTTCTAAAATGAACTGCAGGATAATTTCTGGTTTGATTAGCTCCTCCAAATTCAGTTTCATCCCAATGATGATAAACATAACATCCTGAAGGATTAATTACAGCAAGTTCGGGATATTGAAGATTTTCATTTCGAGATTTATACCATCCTAAAGAAGTCGGAGAATTTGGGGTTCCTAAAATACCGGAATATAATCTAGAACCTCCAATAACTCTATAATTTGCTTGTTCGTTACTAATAAAAGCATCCACATCAGAATTATCTCCTGTCGAGCCTTTAGTAGAATACCACGCTTCTTGAGTAGTAAAGTTAATATTGCTTAGCCATTGCTCAGGTGGATTACTGGTTGATATTTGGAAATTTTTAGTGCTTTTTTGGCTCATTCTAAAGTTTAATTGGACTATAAAGAAGAAATTGAAGACTAAAACTAAAAGTATAGCTATTAAAGTTAAATATTGGGTTTTTTTGTTTATTAGCTTTCTCATTTTTTTTTCAATCTCTATTTTGTTTTATACTTTTAGACTTTATTTCAGTATATCTTCCTCCAAATCTTCTTTCTTTACAATTTTATCTGCAGTCTGAAGTGAAGAAGGTATAATCTGCTCAATCTCAATAATTTCTAGCTCCTTCTGGTAAACATCATCTAGTAACACAGTTCTTTCTCTTGTATCTACCAATTTCAGGATTTTTTTATTTTTCCTTATCTTTTTTCTCAAGTTTCTAATCTTCCTTACCATCGGAGGGTATTTAAAACGTTTTTCATATAAAGTAAATGTTATTGATAGTCCTGCAATAACCGCAATAAGAATATAGATAAGAATGGAAAAATCTCCCGAAATTTCCCTAATTTCTATATATAAATAAACATCATCAATAGAGATAGTGTATTGTTCATCCAATTGAAAATTGTCTTTTATGTTAATCTCAATAGAAATTGAAATATTTACATTCTTTTCTAGAAAGCTTACTACATCAAATCCTCCTATTTTTGCAATTTGAAACGTTGAATTAAGTGTGTTTAATTTAATAGTTTCTTCGGTGTATAATTTTTCATTTATATAAAATCTAAGCTCAGAGAGAGGTGCTGCGGAAGTCCAAATTTTATCAATTTTATATTTAAAATTAAAATTACCACTAATTATCTGGTAATTTTCACCAATAACTTGGTTGCTATTTTGATTCCATGATATCGTAGTAAATTGATCAATAACTTTTTCATAACTAAAAGTCAAATTTAATGATTTAATTATTAAAGCATTAAAAGTGTCCCTATCAGAGCCTGCATTATCTTCACAGTACACATCTATTCCAATAGTAATCGAAAAATTCGAATGAAATGGATCCTTTTCAAACGCAGACTCTAATGATTTAATTAAATCTTGTGTACTAACAGTTTCTAAACGGGTATCAATTATTGTTGTATGAGCGAGATCTAAACCTAATGAAATTGTTCTATTATATGCTACTCTAATTGGATTTTCATAACCATTATCTGCAATTAAGACATAAAATCTTACAAAATCTCCAACCGTATATTGAACAACCTCATTTAATACTTCTAAATTATCGCTAACACTTGCATTAAAAATTACATCAAGCGAGGCTGATGTTATTATATAATCTGACATATCATTGTCTACATTAATATTTTTCCTCCAATGCACGCTGTGATATTGGTGAGTCTGATTAATTGCTTCATTATAATCGTGAGTTACATAACATCCTTCAGATGTAATATTTGAATAATCAGGAAATAAGAAGTTTTCGTTTCTATATTTATCCCACGTACCATCATTTAATGGATTCGAAAGTTCTGTTATTTTTTCATCCCCCTGAACAACTATATCTGCTTGTCCAGGACTAGTTGATGCAGACACGTCTGAATTATCCCCCTCGGTGCCATTTTCCCAGAACCAAATTGGTTCAATTGGAGAATCAAACATTGGATTCTCTAACCATAATTCTGGTGCTGACGGTTTGGGTGAAATGAATAGGACTGACAAATAGATCAAAGAACCGATTGTAAGGACTCCAATTACACTTCCTATTATTACTGTTTTACTAACCAAAATTTGTTACCTCGTAATTTACAATATAACTAGAGAATTTAAAAATAGAATCTTATTTAGATATCACTTTTATAATATCAATCTTGGTAGTTTAATTCAGTTTTTCACTTCTTTTATAGGATAATAGTAGCAATATTCTATATAAAAATCTTCTTCTCATTAAATTTACATGAAACATTTTTTTCATATTGCACTTTTTACAAATCCACCATCGACTTGTATTACAG
>JAEOTV010000044.1 GCA_016839635.1 Promethearchaeota archaeon
ATTATTTCCTTTTAAAAATAGAGATGTTAATGATGAAAGATTACCAAAGGTTTCAGGAAGATGAGTAAGATTATTATTTCTTAAATTAAGTCTTTTTAGTGAAGTAAGTTTAGTAATTGAATCAGGAAGCTTTAATATTTTATTATTTCCCAAGAATAGAATTTTTAAGGAATTTAACATTCCAATTGTCGTAGGTAATTCTTCAATTTTATTACCGCTTAAATCTAGAGTCCTTAATTTTTGCATCTGGTCAGTTGAGTTCGGGATACTTGTTAATTTATTTTCACTTAAATCTAGAAGCTCTAAACGTTTGAGAGCTCCGATTTCATCTGGTAGAAAAGATAATTGATTCATTTCTAAATGCAGTTCTTTAAGTGAAGTTATTAAACCTATTAAGTCTGGTAATTCTACTAAATGATTTTCACTTAAATCTAAGATCTCAAGGTAAGGTAGAGTAAATACTTCTTCAGCAACTGAGCTTAAATTATTACCTCTAAAATATAACTCTTTAAGGGAAGAAAATAATCCAATTTCTTTTGGAATTTCTGATAAACCACAGGAATATAAACTTAAACCAGTAATATGCCCATTTTCAACGTGGTATCCCAGTGAATAACGTTCTATTTTAGAAATCTCTAGTATTGATTCTCCTATTTCATTTTTTAGTATTTCTAAAGCTTCTAATTCATTTTTTGAAATTGTCATTTTTTCTAATAATAGTTTTAAAGTTAATCTAGAAATAATTTCAATTATACTTTAAAAAATAATAAAATCTCGTTATATTTATGTTTAATATATTTGAAAATTACCTACATTAAGATTTTAATCCAAAAAAAAAAAATTATTATAAATGAAATCTAAAAATGATTTCAAATTAGAAATCTACGTCCTTTCCCTCAAAAGCATTTTGATAAAGTCGCTTTATTTCTTCCTTATTTGGTATTCTTGGTGCCATCACGCCTGAAGGATCCTGGTAAAATAGACTGACTAGAGTTTCTAAATTATTGTCGAAATCTTCTTTTGAAATGCCTAAATCCTTAAGAGTGGATTTAAAGTCTACTGACTTTTGAAGCTCTTTTAATTTGGTAACAACTGAATAAGCAGCTTTTTTAGGAGCATCATCCCATTTTGCCCAACCTAATTTTTTTGCTAAATCAGAATACAATAAAATTGATTCATTAGTTTCACCGGGAGCATTTAAACAAAATTGGGTAATATAAGGAAGATAAAGGCCAACTGATTGACCATGATGAATATGAAAGATGGATGAACTACTATGTCCTAGAGCATGAGCTAAATGAGCTTGTGAGTTACCAAATGATAATC
This sequence comes from Promethearchaeota archaeon, assembly GCA_016839635.1. Next base: position 1,327 of record JAEOTV010000044.1, read on the forward strand.
CCGCCATACTTGCTGCCTGATGCAGGTAATCTCTCGCTTCCTTGTTACTTCCATCTTTATAAGCAATAGGTAAATATTTAAAAATTAGTTCAATTGCTTTTAGTCCCATAGCATTACTAAACTCATTTTTCCACATTGAAATATAAGCTTCAAGAGAATGTGTTAATGCATCAAAAGCAGTAGCAACTGTTAAATTCGGTGGCATTCCCATAGTAAAAACAGGATCTAAGATGGCAAAAGTAGGAACTAATACCATATGAGACATTGACATCTTTCTCCACACATTGTTTTGTAATCTAGAGATGAGTGTTGCCCATGTAACTTCTGAACCTGTTCCTGACGTAGTCGGAATAGCAATTAATTTCGCCTTGTTAGCAAAATCATACATTTCATCGGAAAGAGGGTCTATATTATTAATAGTATATTCTGGGTATTCATACATTGCCCAAATTGCTTTTGCTGAATCAATAACAGAACCTCCACCTAACGCGATAATTAAATCAGGTTTATATTTATTGCACTCCTCCTTACCCTTCATTACATCATCTTCATGAGGAGCAGGAACTACTTCTGTAAAAATCTGATACTCTTTTTCAAATTTATCGAGTTTGTCTGTTAAAATCTTTAACAACCCTAAATCTTCAATTACCTTATCAGCTACAATAAAACATTTTTTACCTTTAATTTTTTCCAAAAAATTTAGAGCATCCTCACCATATAATATATTTTGGCAATAAAAGTGCCACATATCTATTTTTTCACCTTTTAATATTACAATTAGATTTGTATTTTTTTATATTTTGATATTAATGTTTATGGTTTTATTAAATTTAATATTTAAATTAAAATTGAATAAAATATTCTATTATAACTAAGATTCATTTTAAAATAATTAGGATATTAGGTAAGATGACTAAAAGATGGAAGAAGTAGAACAAGATAATTTATTTACTACATTTCAACAAACTATTGAAAGTGTAATAAGAGAAAAGAAACAGAATCCTAAGAATGAAAAGTTGTTAAATAAATTTAAGGCAAGAGTAATTATTGGCTTACAAATTGAAGAAGATTATTATTTTTGGGTAAATCTAATTGCTAAAGATGGAGAATATTCTCTAGGGAAGGAGAAACTTGAAGAGTATGATTTGGAACTAAAAGCCGCCCCTGAAGATTTAGTATTTTTTGTGAATGGAGAGAATTCAGTTATCAATATGGTACTTAAAAGTAATAGATTTGGATATAAAAAATTAAGATTCTCAAAGGGATCAACTGGTAAACGCAATTTCGGAATTTTATTAAAACTTTCGAAGATCCTCGTTTTAGATTGAAATAACTTTTACGAAGAGGTTACTATTTTTTATAAATCTTGTTATTTTTAAAGGCAAAATAGAAATCTAAAACATTTAGTTCTCTTGTTTTTTTATCTATTTGGAAAAGTTGTATAATAATATCCTTGGTTCTAATATCAATATTTAATTCAATAAAACAAGGAATATTACTTGCCACAAATGACCATGCTCCGGTAACACTACCAGGATTTATTAATAGAATCCCCTCTCTTGTTATAAAAATCTCTTCTTTATGGGTATGGCCAGAAACTATAATATTGTAGCCTTTTTCTTGAGCTAGAATCTCTAATTGATCGTGGTCTCCTCTCGGTCTGATTTGTGCTCCATGTGTTAAACCTAATGTAATTTTATTATTATCTTCAAAAAAGAGATCTAATTTCTGGTAAGTAGGTGAATCTCGATTGCCGTAATAATAATCCATATTTCCAATTACTTTATATAGAGTACCTTTTGTTTTTCGATTCAAAAAATCAAGCAATTCAGAGAAATCGATTAAATCTCCAGTAAAAAAAGTATTATCAAAAAGCTCTGATTCTGTTAATTCATTTATTTTATCATAAATTTGAATAGGAAGATCTTTTGCTCTAATGGGTATGTGTGAATCTCCTATACATAAAATCTTATACATAAAATCTCCTAAACATAAGATTTATTCTTATTCTTTGATTCTTGAACCAATATCCAAAAGTTTTTTATCATATCTTCTAAAGTAGGAAAAGTTGGGATATTATGTTCACCCATCAACCGAGATACTCGTTCAACTTCTTTAATATCACCAATTAACCAGAAAAAAGCTGGTTTAGAACTACTATTTAGGAATTTGGCAAGTCGTTTGTAATTAGTTGAATACCAGCGTTTTGAACAAAACATCATTTGAAGAATGCCCTCTATTCTATCATCTTTTATTAGAATTTCATATGCAGTTTTCATAATATCATCAGGACTAATTCTATTCATCATTGCCTTCTCCATTGCTGGCCAAAAATCTATAAGTGCAAATTTATTTGGGGGCATCCATTCTGGAAATATTTCTGATAGGCTATGATAAGCATTATCACTAAAATTAGGAAATTTCAATCCATATTGCGCAGTAATATCGGCGACTATTGTACCCGCACCTCCAGATCCTGTAATTAAAGAAACATTTCCTTGTTTTGGGAAATTTTTATTTTCATTATACATCATTGAAAAAGTTCGGGCAAATTGAAATAATTCATGAAAATTCTTTGCATGGATTACACCAGATTGTTTAATAATCGCATGAATTAATTGTGAGTCTTCAGCTAACGCTCCTGTATGACTTGAAGTGGCTTTTTGACCCTGTAGTGTTATCCCTCCTTTCACTAGAATTATTGTCTTGTCTTTTTTTTCTTTCGTTTTCCTACATAATTCTATAAACTTTCTTGGATTCTTAAATGACTCAAGATAAACAGCAATAACATTTACAGTTGGATCCTCGATAAAATATTTCAAAAATTCATTTTCACTTATATCCATCTTATTTCCAATTGAACATGAATACCTGATGGCGAAATCAGGATATTTTTCCATTAGATATAGCAAATACCCCCCATTTAACATCCCTGATTGGCTAAGTATAGCAATATTTCCTCTTCTATATTTTTCAAAAACAGCAAAGCTTGTAAAAAATCCTCCTTTATCTTCTGAATCGCTATCTGCATCAATTCGAGTAAGACCCATACAATTTGGTCCCATGATCCGGATTTTCCGGAAATTATCAGTAATTTTAAGAAT
>JAEOTV010000153.1 GCA_016839635.1 Promethearchaeota archaeon
CCATAATGTCTCCACGAATACACCCCTTAATGCAAAATGGGTGATCCCCCCCCATGTGTCAATGGGTTGTGCTAGAACTAAACATCCTACTAGGATATAGGGAGTCTTTGTTATGAATGACTTGAATTTATTAGCACGTGCGTCGTCGGTAGCAGGCAAATAAGCATTAAATCGTAACATCGCATATGCAAATAACCCAGCGAATGAAACTTCCGCTACCGTGTTCGGTATTCGGAAAGTATATGGTATAGACCATACACAAATCGCTCGATATGCAGAAACTAACGTAAAGATAACCCCCATAATTCGCATCCATTTCCGATATGTTAAATCCTTTCCATCCCTTGGGATCAGGGATCGTTTGTAAACAACTGCACAATACACAAGGCCCATAACGTTAACAATCACCATAGTCGTATACCAAGGGATTGCCCAAGCTGTGTCAAATTGCAGAATCATATTTTATCATCTCATTTTTTTTAAATTATAGTGGAATACTTTGTCATGTAATAATATAAATGTGATCATTCTTTTAGATTTAAAACTCTTAATTCTTCAAGGGTGGCAAATAATTACGCGACTTCCTATTTTCAAAGATATTACCGCTATTTATAATATTTCTACCACTTTATTGAGGAGAAACATTTATATTAGGGAACGGAACAATTATGTAGTAATCCATTAATTTTTATTATTTTAGTGGAAACTCAATGAAAAAATTTAAGGAGGATATAAATAAATGAGTGTTGAATGGGGTGGAAAACGTCCTTCTCCTGTGGATGCTTTACAGTTTATATGTTATGGAATCATTCCCATTATAGTGCTTATTGTACTAGGAGTAGTTTTCCAAATTTGGGAAATAATTATAACAATGGTACTCATCGTGATTATTGGAAGCTCTTTATATATATATTATAATTATTATCATAAACCAAAACTTGTAAAAGAAAAAAAAGATTATATGGATCTTACTTGGTTAAAACACCATTATTACGATTTAGGGAGAAGTCTTCAAGATATCGCAGATGAGCAAAATGTAAGTATGATAACTATCAAGAAATATGTTGAAAGACTTGACAGTGAAAAAAAAAGAGGTGATGTGCAATAATATTTCAATTTGGATATTTACTTATTTATATGATACCCTTCATCCCATTAATAGTCTCAGTCATCATCTTGTATTTCTTAAAGTTTTATACAAAATATAATCCACATATATGGTGGATAAAAAACGGTTTTCATCAAATCGGAAGCGGTCTCTTTGTGTTGCTTATGGCGGGAGCTTCATTTGCTATTGCAGGCAATACCTACTGGTACTGGTTGGGATCTTACTATGCCTATGTTGGAATTCCAGCAGGGACAATTCTTTTAATTGCAGGATGTATCGTGATTATTCGTGGTCTCAAGAGATATAAAAGTGATAAAATTTCCAAAGAAAAAGAAAATTAAAAATCTTAGCTCATGAACATACTCCATCCCTTCTCATCTCAAACCACTTTAACCTTATTATCCCCGTCCAAGCTACAAACCCCAATAGAATAGAGTTTAATATTGAGATAAGAAATCCTCAACATCCTTCATAAAATTCATTGTTCCTCTCTCGATTTGCGTGGTTAATGCATCTAAATCCCGAAAATCAGGATTGTCAACTAAAATATATTCCACGATAGAATCAATCCCCATTATACTCGATGGAATGTGATATTTATCCCAACCTCTTTCCCTAACCAAATCCCAGTATTCTTTCTGAACAGTTTTATTGTATCCTCCCAACCACACTTCAAACCTGAATTCCTCGTGCAGAAATACAATCGCAATCTTCAATTTTCGATCTTTCATTATCGGTGGATTGATAGCAATATAAGTCATATCCATATATCCAAAATAAATACTCCCAGACACAACATAATCGGGATATTTCTTTTTAAAATAAGATCTCAAAGATCCAAAATATTCCATTAATCCTCGATAAGCTTTCTGAATTATCCCTTTCTTTAGTTGGTTCCGATATTCAATTATACTGTCATGAAATGATACCATATATACAAATTGTGTTCAATCTTGATTAAATATATTGAAATTTAAATTTCTTCAAAAAAATTTCCACCGTTCTTCTATAGAATTCTTATCATCTCCCCAACGACTTGTCGTAGTTTGCCCAAAATATATTTTTTCATTATGAATATTTGTAGCTCTATAAATATAACCAAAGGATTTTTCTATATTCTGGATCCTGCCACGTTTTTGTTCTTTGCTGAATCTGCTTCTCTCTATACTCATTCTCTTGCCATTTTTCTGTTATTTTCTCACTCATTTTTTCTTTATATTCAGGGCTGTTCATTGTCTCTCTTAGTTTTTCCATTGCTTCAGGACTTAATCTACCTCCGTCTCCCCCCTCTGTCATGTTATATCCTTTTTCTGGATTCATTGAATCATACTCCTTAACATAATCTCTTTCTAATTCATTTAATTCTTTTTTACTATATGCAACATCCTCTTGTGTTACGTTAAATGCATCAGGGCCATATTTAGCTAAAGCATTATCAAAATGAGTACCTGATATTTTATGGTCAGGATTAGCTTCCCTTGCTCGATTCAATGCTCTCGCATCATTTAAATGTTTATTCCCTCTTTTTTCTATATTTTTAGCTTTTCCTATGTAATTCTTCCCATCATGAATATTATTAGCTAGATAAATACGACCATATGGAGCTTTCTTTTTTCTAACCATTTTTGAATTATTGTCTGTTTTAAATCTATCTTAAAGAACCTTTTTAAACAGCAATTATGAAAAAAAAGTCTTCAATATCGATTTTCGTGAAAATTTTTGTTTAAATAGATTCGGAGAAATCAATAGTAAAAAATAAAAAACTAGAGTTGATGTCAAATAACAGATAATAAAGCAGGAGAAAAAGTGAATCCACCATATTTGAGTATTGATGAAATTATTAATTTATTGGTAGAAGTGAGAGTTGATTTAACCGCATTAAAGGAATCCGTTACCTCAACAGATATAAAAGAACAACTTAAATGGGCAATCAACGGAATTGATATAGTTGGATGCGAGTTAACCCAAAATATTACAAAAATTTTAAAAGAAAAATAGACAGAAAAAATAAAAAATATAAAATAATAACTTAGAATAATTGCCTTCTTTTCAACTAGATTTGAATTTTTCCATCCAATTCTTGATTGCATTAACAATTTTTTCATAATCTCTTATTTCAGCATTATCTGCTAAATTGTTTATATCAACTGAAGAGAGATCAAGAGTTTTCTCATTATACATCCCTGGAATACGTTGATAAATTACTCGATTGTTATTCTGTTCTGCTTTCTTTAAAATATCTTCAGCCAAATCGTAAAGCCAATCCATCATGTATGCTTCGCATGGTACTACAACCTGTTCAAAGAGGAGTGCTGCTTGAACCCAGTTTGGATCTTGATATTCATTCATAGGGTCTTCTAAAAGCCCTCTAATCAGCTCTTCAATATATTTTTGAATGAAGCCACGAGCATCATACATATGATCTAATCCTGCTATCTGTTTTCACCTCAATTTGAGTTTAAAGTTATGACTAGATCTATTGAGTATTTATAAATAAAAAACAGAATTTTAGGAATATTTTAAATAGTAAATTAACAGAATTGAAACAGATCGTTATTAGTTAATCCAAAGTGTGCCTAATAATTTACAAGAAAAATAGAAAGAAAAAATAAATTAAATAATTGTTTGATATCACATCATTCCCGGAGGAAGGCCACCCATTCCACCACCCATCCCCGGAGGCATTCCCATTCCCCCCATACCTCCTGGAGGCATACCGCCAGGCGGCATTGCACTTCTTGCAGATGCTATCACGTCATCTATCCTGAGTATCATTGACGTAGCCTCGGTAGAGCTTTTTATAGCTTGAATTTTAACTACAGTTGGTTCGACGACGCCAATTTTGGCCATATCATTAACAATATCTCCGGTGTCTAGGTCAAGTCCAGCGAATTTATTTCCTTTTTGGTGAGCTGCTCTTAATTTCATGAGGCTATCAATTTGATCGAGGCCAGCATTTTCAGCGAGTGTTTTTGGGATGATATCAAGCGAGTCAGCAAAAATTTCGACAGCAAGTTGTTCACGTCCACCTAGAGTTGAGGCATATTCTCTTAGTTGAATAGCAGTTTCAAGTTCCGGAGCTCCGCCGCCGCCAACAAGTTTTTGGTCTTCGACGACATCCCTGACTACGCAAAGTGCGTCATGAATAGCTCTATCAGCTTCATCAACGATGAGTTCAGTTCCTCCTCTTATAAGAATTACAACAGATTTTGGGTCTTTACATTCTTCAATGAAAATCCAAGAATCGTTCATAATTTTTCGTTCTTCGACTAATCCTGCCCATCCAAGCTTATCAGCGACAATATCATCAAGGTTAGTAAAAATCATACCTCCGGTGGCTTTTGAGAGTTTTTCAATGTCAGATTTCTTGACACGTCTTATAGCCATAATACCTGCTCTAGTAAGGAAGTGTTGAGCCATATCATCAATTCCTTTTTGGCAAATTACAACATTTGCTCCGGAATTTTCGATTTTTTCTACCATCGTTCTTAACATATGTTCTTCTTCATCCAAGAATTGCTGGATTTGTTCTGGGCTAGTTATTTGAAGTTTTGTATCGAACTCTGTTTTTTCTATTTCAATAGCAGATTGAAGTAAGAGGATCCTTGCATCTTTTACACTCCTTGGCATACCAGGGCTTACAACTTCTTTATCGAGGATAATACCTTTAATCAAGCTAGTATCATCGATTGAATCTCCTTCTTTCTTCTGAATTTGGACTTTTTCAATATCAGCACCCCAACTACCGTCGTCATTCTTTTCAGAAATAGCTTTAATAGCATCCACACACATTTGGGCTAGTTTTACTTTTGATTCTGAGACTATTTTACTGGACATACAAGTCATAGCAGCATTTTTTAAGCCTTCTTCATCTTCAATACCGCTTTTTATGGATATATTTCCTAAAATCTCAATAGATTTATCAGCAGCTTTTCGAAAACCTTCAGTAATTACTGTAGGATGGATTTTCTGTTCTAAAAGTTTTTTGGCTCTTTTTAATAATTCACCTGCTAGAATTACTGATGTAGTAGTACCATCACCAACTTCAGAATCTTGAGTTTTTGCAACTTCGACCATCATCTTAGCGGCTGGATGTTGTACATCAATTTCTTTTAAAATGGTTGCTCCATCATTGGTAATGACAACATCACCAAATTGATCAACAAGCATTTTATCCATACCTCTAGGACCTAATGATGTACGTACTGCTTCTGCGATAACGATAGCAGCAGCAATATTATTCTGCATAGCATCTCTGCCGCGCTGTCTCTCTGTACCTTCTCTCATTATTAATACGGGTGTTCCGCCTAATTGTGCCATTATTTTTCACTTTTTGTTAATTTAATTATTAAATAAATTTTATGATATTTCTTTTATTTATATAGATCTCTAAGTCATAAAATTAAAAAAGTTTACGAATTTCAAAATCTACATTAAATTTTTGATAATCTGAAATTTTTTTAGGGGTGGTTATGTTTTTATAAACTCTAATTTCTATAATAAAGATAAGTTTAACTATTAGAATTTTTAGATCCAATGACTAAAGAATTTAGTGATGAAAGGGAATATGTTTTGATTCATGAGGAAAAATTTTTTGTTAAGAACAACAGACTTTACATAAGGAATATTAATTTAGAAAATTCTAATCAAATTGAAGGTCTTGAACATCTAAAAGCACTTAAAGAATTATCCATCCAGAGTTCAGGTTTAAAGACTCTAGATGAGTCAATTGGGAATTTCAAGGATTTAGAAGTATTGGATCTTGCATTTAACTTACTCACAACAGTTCCATCATCTATAAGCAATTTAAATAAATTGAAATGGTTATTGATAGGTAATAACAAACTTAAAAAGTTTCCAGAATGTATTAGGAATTTAAAATCAATCGAGTTTGTTGATCTGAGCAGAAATAAAGGGATAACAAGCTTAAACAGTATAAAATGCCTTGAAGACAATAAAACGTTAAAATCCTTAGCTCTTAATGGTATTGATTTGAAAAAATTACCTGATTCCATCGGAAATCTCAAATCCCTGGAATCATTGTTTCTTGACCACAATTTATTGGAGGATCTTCCCGAAAGTTTAGGCAAACTTTTTAAGCTAAGACATTTATCTTTAGATGTTAATAAATTCAAGAAAGTCCCTAATTGCATTAATAATTTAAAATCTCTTGAGAGCCTCCGTCTTAGTAGCAATAGGGGTATAAAGAACTTAGAATTATTAAAGAACCTTCCCTTATTATATAGCCTAGGGTTAGCATTATGTGAATTGGAAGAAGTACCAAAATTGATATTTAATTTAAAGAATCTCTATGAATTGAATATCAATGCAAATAAATTTACTCAAATTCCAAGTAAAATTTGTAATTTAACTGTACTTGAAAATCTATATATTGGAGGTAATAATTTTCAAAATTTCCCTGAAATTATTACTCGCTTAAATTCTTTAAAAAGACTTTGGGCAATGCAGTCTAATATCCTTAAATTACCAGAATCAATTGGGAAACTCAAAAATTTACATGAGCTAAATCTCAATCAAAACTATTTAACACGACTCCCTGATTCTATAGGAAATTTATTATCTTTAGAAGAGTTCTGGTTAGGTTTTAACCATCTTGGATTACTTCCAGAAAGCATTGGAGATCTTGAATCACTCAGAATAATGTATCTACCAAGAAATAAATTAACTACTTTGCCAAAATCAATAGGAAACCTTCAAAATCTACGTGAATTGGATCTAAGAGAAAACCAGATAAATTCTCTTCCTGAAACAATATTAAATTGTAGTTCACTTGAGTTATTGAGCCTTACTTCAAATCCGATCTCTACTAGTAAAGATCCGAATACTCTTAATATCTTAAAAGAGTTAGACGATAATGATGTGGTGGTTCTTCTTTAAATATTTAAAAAACCAGTAAATTGAATTATTTTGTGAGTTCCCTTCGTTTTAATCGAAGATCTTTTCCATGACATCTTCTACACTTCTTAGCTCTAACCGGATTAAGAGCTCCGCATCTTCTACAAACTGATTTTTCTAGTAAATGATATCTGGCAATTCTGCGTTTCACAGGGTCATCAATTGGCATTTTCTTCAGACTTTCTTTTTTTCCGGTTTCTTAATATTAAATTTAGAAATTATGGTAATAAGAATAATTTCTAAAACATGTGATTCAAAATAAAATTTTTGTTTAGAGTATGGTAAAATATGATAAAATTAAAATTCTATAAATAATAGATCTACTCATACTATACATTATATAAAATTAGTTGAGCTAATATGCCACGAGAAATTTTTGACGAAAATAAGTTTCTAGAGATTTCTGAATTTGCAATTCATTGCCGAGTCAAGCGCTTAAAAGAAGATGTTAAATTGAAATTAAGAACCAAGAAGATTCTTTATACCTATAAAACAGATCCAGTAAGTGCAGAGAGATTATTAAGAAATATTAGCTGTGACATTATAGAATTATAAAACCCATTTGATTTCTTTTATTATACTCTATCCAATAATTCGGTGAATAAATTTTCTTCAGAATATATTCAAAAATGCTTAGAATATAGAAGTTAATACCTTTAACCTTGTTTTTGAAAAAGATAATTATAAATTATTCCGTAATTATTTTATTTTTAAGATTGATGATAAAAAAGGTAATTTTAAGATGATTCAAGCACTTTACATCTTTCAGAGTAAATCAAAAAACCTTTTGTATAATAAAAGTTTCCAAAGTGATGAAAAATTAGAGATGTTTGATTCATTCTTCTCAGCACTTCAAACTTTTGTGTCAGAACTTACAGAAAGCAGTTCAGAATCATTAAATACGATTGAATTGGGTCAATTTTTTGTCATTATTACTCGAATTGTAGAAATTTTATCTGATTTAGTTATAATTACTGATAAAGAAGATATAAAAGAAGTTGAGAAGTTAATCCCAAAAATAAATGGTATCATACTTAATCACCAAAATTTATTTATTAATTGGGATCGTAAACCAGAACAACTTGAAATTTTTGATTTAAAGATTATACAGCTAATTCTTTCAGAAAAAAAATTACTTTCTGGTTCATCTCTAATAGCTGATCAGAGTACAATTTTAAAATCAATATGGGAACAAAAAGGTACTTTATCTGAACAATTAAGAGAAGATTTATTAAAAGAAAGAGAAGATCTTAGTCTTCAATATTTAACCGAAAAAAATTACATCAAGAAATTTGAAATATCAAAGAAATTGATAGACATATCAGAAAAACTTCACGATGATGAAAAATTTATTGAGTACCAAACTGAATCGAAATCTCTTAAAGATGAGATTAAAGATCGAAAATTAAGATTACAATATTATTTAGATAAAGTTAAAGAGTCATTGGAATATTCTAAATACGCTGAAACCTATTCATACCTCTATTCCTTTTGTATAAAACTTGAAAATTTTGCTGACCCTGCTCTTATATTAAAGTATAAAACTCTCGCTAAATCTTTACTGAATAGAGATAAAATCACAAAAGAAAAGTTTAAACAAAATCTTGAAGATATCTCAATAATTGAACAAGAAATAAATGAAAATCTATCATTTGGGTTATAAGATTGTACTGTAAATTTAAAAGTCAAGTATTTTTAGATATATCCCTCTTTTATCCTAAATTTGTATAAATATCTGGAGAAAATTGTTTATAAATATAATATTTAAGATTCTTTATGAAAAAATTAATTAACAATTTTTAATAGATCTCAATTGTAGCATTATATATCAAAATGATATATTGGATATTACAAAACATGAAATTTTTAATCTGGTTTAAAATCAATGAAAAATCTTCCAGCAGATAAAACGTGTATAAATTCTGGTTTTTTATGTACTAATTGTCAAGCTAGACTTGATGCTGGAGAAATAACTGATTTTGAGATCGATATGGCAAAAGATTTACTCCAATTAGAGGAAGAAGAGGAACGATTTGCGTTTCTAAGAGAGGTTTCATTTTATAAAGCGATTGATTATGAAGATTTAATAATACTGGTAGTTGGGAAGAAAGATAAATTAAAAATAACACCAGATTTGATTGCATGGATTAAGGAGGCATATGAAATTGAGGAAATAATCTTTATTGAAAAAACAAATAAACCTCGACCAGTTGTAGAAGCTTTAATCAATCCATATAAATTAAAATCTTTAAATGAAATTTTTTTAGCTACTGGCGATATTCAATTCAGGGCTGTCCTCTGGGATGAGGATAGAGAAAAGATATTATTTACTAAAGAAGAACTTGAAGAATTGATTCATGAATTGACGGGAAATGTTACTAGAGTAGAATTTCAATAATCAATAAGATTTATTTAGCTAATTTCTTAATATTTAATAGAATTATCGTGGAAGAATATAAACAAGTTATTTTAGTAAGAACAGATTTGAAAATGGGTGTCGGGAAAAAATGTGCGCAATCTTGTCATGCTAGTGTGACTGTCTCTGATTTAGTTCGAGTCCAAAATAAAGCAATATGGAAGAATTGGAAGAATTCAGGACAAAAAAAGGTTGTTTTAAAAATTCAAAATATGGACCAATTAAAAGAAGTATTGAACAAACTTGAATCCAAAAATATTACTTATTTCGTTGTTAGTGATGCGGGATTAACTCAATTAATACCAGGTACTATAACAGCAGTTGGTATTGGACCTGTATTATCAGCTGAGATTGATAAAATTACTGGAGATTTAAAATTATTATAATATTTAAACATAGGATAGAAAATTGTCTAAAAGTGAAATAGATTCTTATTTTTTTTTAAGTGATGATGAAAGAGAGGTAGAGAAGTTTGTGGGAATTGAAGTATTTGCCACAAACAAATTTAGAGGAATTAAGGGAGACTACAAGAAAAATTTTAAGGATTTTATTGTTAAAGAAATTGATAAAAATGGTAAAATCCTTAGCATAAAAGAAAATTATTCAATCCACACCTTTTCAGAGGAATTAAAGGACAATTTTACAACTTTTAATTTGGTAAAAGTAAACAAGGATACTTTTGAAGCTATAAGAAAAATTAGTAAAGCTCTAAAAATTCCTTATAAACTCTTTAATTATTCAGGTTTAAAAGATAAAAATTCCATATCAGTTCAACGGGTTTCTATAAAGGGGAATTATATTAAACAATTAAGAAAATTAAAAATAAGTGACATTTTTATTAGGAGCATACGTCCAACTAGAAAACCAATTAAACTAGGAAGTCATCAAGGAAATAATTTTACAATTGTTATTAGAAATCTAGTATCTAATAAGAATTTAAAAAGTCATATAGAGAAATTGATAAAATGTCTAAATGAATATGGATTTCCTAATTATTTTGGACTTCAAAGATTTGGTAGCTATAGACCAAATTCACATATAGTTGGGCGTAATCTTGTGGAAGGGCATTTCAAAAAAGCTTTTGAAGAATTTGTATCAACCACATATTCAACTGAGTCTTTAGAATCAAAAAAAGTAAGGAGAGAATTTAGGCAGTCTGGAAATCTTGAAAAAGCTTATGACGAATTTCCAAAAAATTTGAATTACGAAAGAAATATGATTAACTATTTAATAAATAATCCAGAAGATTATGAGGGCAGTATCAAAACTCTACCTTTTGATTTGATAAAGTTATTAATAAGTTCTTTTCAATCATATTTATTTAACAAAATGTTATCTAAAAGAATTGAAAAAGGATTTCCGTTATTTAAACCTATAAGTGGGGATGTTATTAGTATATTAGATGATTATAATGGAAATATAACTCCAGTTAAATACATATATGGGAACTCTTACGATGATTATTTAAATAAAGCATTAGATTTGAACCATGCAGCAATAATAATCCCGATCATTGGAATAAATACTAATTTAGATGAATTTCCATTAATGAAATTATTATTCGAAGAAATAGCAAAACAAGAAAATATCAATAAAAATATATTTAATAGTAATATTATTATGGAAACTGAATTTAAAGGTTCTATTAGGGCTTTAACGGCTAAACCTACCTCATTAAAAATCTTAGAATTTATAAATGACGATCTTAATCCTGGAAAGTATAAAATTAAGGTAGAATTTTCACTTCAGAAAGGAAGTTATGCAACAATGTTAATTAGAGAGCTTATAAAATAATCTTAATCTCAAAGTTCTTCAATATTTCAAATCCAAAAATATCAATTGCCTTTATTACTACATGATAATTACCGGGTTCATTATATTGATAAGAGTCTGATTTTAAGCTTATTTTTCTACTTTTAAGAGTTCTGTAGGAAGTCCACATATTTTTAAAACCGTTATCCTTGAACTCAAAATCAATAGCCCAATAATCAATCCAATCAGAAAATGATTTTACTTTTTCTTTGACGTTATCTGATATTAAATTTATAAAAGGTATTTTATAATCTAGCAATTCTATATCAACTTTATTGGCATTCTGGTTTATTTTTACATTAAAACTTGGAGTTTCTGTAATTTCAAGACTTGTCTCTACTTTATTTGCTTTTCTTAAAAATCCCAAGGGAATGGAGTTCATATTCTTCTTTTTTTCAATCGCTAAAATTTTAAACGAGCTCGGATCTCTTTGGTATTTCTTTTTCCAATTCAAAATATCATTACTTTCACTTAAACTTAAAATTCTTTTCTTTACTATATGAATTGCATGTTTATTTAAATCACATCCAATCCAGCGTCTTCCTAATTTTTCTGCTACAGCCAATGTGGTGCCCGAACCACAAAAAAAATCAGCTATAATATCACTTTCATTTGTAGAAGCTAAAATAATTCTACTTATAAGACGTTCTGGTTTTTGGGTAGAAAAACCTTGATACTCTGGTGTATTCGCTCTGATATAAGGAATGTCATTCCATACATCTCTAGGAAATATTCCTTCTTTGTCAATGTATACTTTCTGAGATAACTTCTTTCCATTATGGCTGCCTCCTCTATAATAGAATATCCCTTTATCATCTTTCTTCAACGCACTTTTCACTCGATCAGAAAATTCTTGATAAATATTAGGATTATCATTAAAAATATAATCATCAGATTTTGAATAGAAAAGAATAGTATCATAAGATCTAATAAAAAATCGTCTGGTTTTAACTGAAGCCGCAGGATACGCCCAAATTATCTCATTCCTAAAATTCTCATATCCAAATATTTCATCCATTAATAGTTTGATATAGTGGGAGATATGCCAATCTAAATGTACATATATAGAACCATTACTCGCTAATAATTCTTTCATTAGTAATAATCTTTCATATAAAAATTCCAAATATATATCTAATCCTTCACTCCACTTATCCTTATAGGCAATATTATTAAATAATTTTCCGCTTTCACCGATTTGGACCTTGAGATTAAAATTTCCTCCTGTAGCAAAGGGAGGATCAATATAAATTAGAGAGATTTTTTCTTTAAATTTTTTTAATAAAGCTTGTAGAACTAACTTATTTTCACCCCAAATAAGCATATTCTGCCAATTCTCTTCTGATCTAAAGTCAATTCCCAAACGAGGATAAATGTCAGTAGTATGAAGAAGATTGGTCTCTTTGCTTGTTAAAAGAATATCATTTCTTTTTTTTTTACCATTCCATTCCAACATTACTATAAATAATAGATAGTAAGGAAAAAATTTAATTTTTAATTTAACTTTTAAAATTATATTTTCTTTTAAAAAAAATTATAAAATGATGCGAAAATAAGTTGGATGAGCTAGGAGATTGGAGAAAAACTCATTATACTAAAGATGTTACCCCAGATTTAGCTGGTAAAGAAGTAACTTTAGGAGGATGGGTCCGAAATTATAGAGATCTTGGTGGTTTAAAATTCATATCATTGCAAGATAAATATGGTGAACGACAAATTACTCTAAAAAAGGGAGTTATTTCCGATGAAATTTTTGAGAAAGCAAAAGTTAGTTATCAATATTGTATAATGATAAAAGGAACTGTAAAAACGTTTAAAGAAGCACCAGGAGGAATAGAAATCATCCCATCTGAAATAAAAATTTTAAATACAACACCTGAAAAGCTTCCCATAGACATGACGGGTGAGACAATCTCAGAATTAGACCTTAGATTAAATCATAGGGCACTAGATCTTAGATCTCTCAAAAATCAAGCAATTTTTGAAGTCAGAGGAGAATTACTTAGATCTATTAGGAAATTTTTATTCGAAAGAAATTTTACTGAGATAACTACACCCAAAATAATAGCTTCTGCAACCGAGGGAGGTACTGAGTTATTCCCTATTATTTATTTTGAGAAAGAGGCATTTCTTACTCAATCCGCCCAATTATATAAAGAACAATTGAGTGGAGTATATGAAAGTGTTTTTGAAATAAGTGATTGTTTCAGAGCTGAAAAACATCGGACAAAAAGACATATTTGTGAAATTTTTACGTTGGATGTTGAAATTTCATTTTCAAAAATGGAAGATGTTCTTAAATTATTGGAAGAAATGGTTCAAAGTTCCATTAAAGATATCAGAGAAAATCAAATGTCCGCTTTAAAATATTTAGAGGTAGAAAAACAGACTATTATACCAGAGATCCCGTTTCCAAGGTACCGATATGAAGAAATCATTGATTTAATTAATAAGAGATTTTTATTTGATATAGAGTTTGGAGAAGATATTTCTACTGAGGCATATAGAAAATTAGGTGAGGAGCTCCCTGGGTATTATTATATTACTCATTGGCCAATGTCTATTAAGCCTTTTTATATTATGCCTTCAAAAAATCCTAAATATAGTGAATCATTTGATCTGCAAAAAGGTATGTTAGAATTGACTTCTGGAGGTACCAGAGTTCACAATAAAGATCAATTAATAAAAGCCCTTGAAGAAAAAGGTCTCAATTCTCTCGCTTTTAAATCTCATCTTAATACTTTTGAATATGGAATGCCTCCGCACGGAGGATTTGGTCTAGGGATTGATAGATGGCTTACAATATTATGTGGATTAGATGATATAAGAGAAGCAGTAATGTATCCAAGGACTCCTGATCGTCTGACGCCTTAATTTATTTAATAAGATTAAATCTACTGAAAAATAATGACAAATAATTCTATTCAAGATTATACTAAAGCCGGAAAAGGAGTCATTGCAGCTAAAAAATTAGCAAAAAAACTAATTAAACCTGGACAAAATTTTTTAGAAATTGCAGATAAATGCGAGGCTGAAATAATTAAAAATGGGTGTGAACTATCTTTTCCCATAAATATGTCATTAAATGAAATTGCTGCTCATTATAGCCCACCAATCGATGATCAAACTAGAGTACCAGAACAAGGTTTATTAAAAATAGATGTCGGTGCACATTTTAACGGATATATTGCAGATTCTGCATTCACAATTAATATTGATGAGGATCCTAAGTTACAAAATTATGTTGAGGCTGCTAAAGAAGCACTTCAAGCCGCAATTGATATTTTTAATCCAGGTGTTAGATTATATGAATTAGGTGAAGTTATTGCGGAAAAAATCATTAATCGGGGTTTACGACCAATAACAAACTTAGGTGGCCATGAATTAAAACGTTATAATTTACATGCTGGACCTTTTATTCCGAATTATAAAGAAAAAATGCATGATCAAATAATTAAAGTCGGAGATGCATATGCGTGTGAACCTTTTGTTACCTCTGGAATTGGAAAAGTAGAAAATGGAAAAAATTGGTATATCTATCGTTTTCTAAAAAAAGTAAAAAAAAATATGTCTTATGAGCACTTAGCTTATATGGATAAGATTGAAAAAAGTTTTAAGCACCTCCCATTTTCCCCGCGATGGATAAACAATAATCACATTATACCTAAAAATAAAATACATAGAACTCTTGATTTTTTTATAGGTAAAAAAATAATTGATAAATATCATATTTTAGTAGAAAGAACAAATGAACCTGTAGCTCAAGAAGAGCATACTATTGTAATAGATATGGATGGTAATCGAATTGTCACTACTAAAGAATGATGTTAAAGAAAAGTTATCTATTGTCATTTTATGTGCTGGAATGGGGACAAGACTCAAAAAAATTACAAAAACTATACCTAAACCATTAATAAAAATAGAAAAACTAAACAATATCTCAATTCTTCATCATATTATTAATAATCTAATCAATTTAGAAATAAAATATATTGGAATTATTATAGGGCATTTAGGAAATACAATCCGCAAGAACATTTTAACACTAAAAACAACTAACCAAGCTGTACAAGATAAATTAATAATAATTGATTCAGAAAATCAGTATAAATTAGGTCCACTATCTTCTTTTTTATCTATATGCAAAAAAAAAGACTTCTTCACATCGAAAAATCACTACTTACTAATTCCAGGTGATACTATTTTTGATGAGAGCATACTGAAAGAGGTAATATCTATAATTTCTAATAATTCTGAATTGATTCCTAAGCATCCTTTTGTTTTTTATAGATCTATAGGATTAAAACTATTAAAACAACTATATAACTTAAATAGAATAATCTCTTATGTTGAAATTGATAGTTTGGGTTCAGAAATTATATTAAAAAAAATTTCTCAATCAAGAATAAGAGAAATCCTTTCTAAGAATGTTTTAAATCAAATCATACCCATTATTTCTTTAAGCTATGATTCAATTAATGAAATCTTAATTTTGAATCGTAAGAATCTCTATAAAACGGTTTGGGAAGCTTTTAACCAGATGATTTTTAATGGAAAGAAAATTCTTGCTTTTGAAATTAAAAATAAATATAACTTCTATGATATTGATTATGCAAGTGATCTAAAGAACGTTAGAAAAAAAAAAGAAAAGGACAATAGGTGCTCCGATTTTTATAGGTAAAATTGATTCAAATGAATTAAAGAAAGATAATCCAATGAAACAATTACGGAATCAAAGCTCCTATTTAATTTTTCTGATTTATTGGTAATATGTTTTTATGTCTCATGTTTCAATAATTATATCTTATATTCAACAAGAGCTCAAATTTTCTAATTAAGTCATATACCAAAATCGTAATTTGGGGAAAAAATATTAAACACCCGCTCCAAAGTGCCGATTATAACCTATTTTATATCTGCCTCAATGTTCTGAGCACTATAGGAACAAACGGATTAATTTTTGATTGAGATAAAGTAAATTTGATTCAGGGAATGTGAAACAAAAAAATGTCACATATAAAGAAATGGGTTATTAGATTGTAATCACTAACTCGGTGTAAAAACCGTAATTTTGTATCTAATTCCAATGCAAATTGTCCTTTTCAACTAAATATATGATTATTTGAATATTTAAATCTTTTTATTAAGTCTTAAAATAAGATCTACGATATTTTCGACAAAAATTTTATGAATTTAAGAAATTATTTAAAATAATATAAATATCAGAAATTACATTATTTATAAAACATGAGTATACCAATTAAGATTGAATTATTTGGAATTGGTACAATAGAAGGAAATATAATCCGGCATATTGCACCTCTTACAGCAGATGCAATAATAGATAAATTACCCATTGTATTAAGAGGAAGATTTAGTTTTGGTTCAAAAAAATATTGGACATTACCTGGAGTAGAAATTTATAAAGGAACCAATCCTAAATCCACTGATAATGTAAAAAAAGGAGATATTCTTTACAATCCAAAAACTGATGAATTGATAATAGTTTTAGAAGATATCGAAATGATGAATAAAGTAAATATAATAGGAAAGGTAGATACTAACCTTGAAATATTATTAGAAGCTAGAAATGGCTTAAATACAAAAATCTTTAAGAAAAGATAAGATTATGCCTATTCCAAAGAAATTAATGATAGTTTTTACAGGATTTTATTTAGCTGTAATAATCTATATATTTCTGTTTTTATTTGTACCCAGTTTCAAAGCGTTTATTATCAGTGCTAGACAAAATTTAACAATTATTACAGAGGGTTCAAATTATTTTTGGGCACTATTAATCTCGTTTGGGATATGTTTTTTAGGATCTGCATCAATAGGATTCCCTGTTCCTTTTCCATTTGTGTTATTTTCACTTTCAAATTCTGTATATCTCAAATATGATAATTTGGGATTAGAATTGATTCAAATATTACAAAATGGCTTTTTTTGGTTAGAAATATTAGGCTTAGCATTATTAGGAGGATTGGGGAGTGCCTTAGGAGAATCTACGGGATATGCTGTTGGATATGGAACAAAAAAAATCACCGAAGAAAGGCAATCTGATTTACTAAAAAATATAGATGGATTTGGTAAATTAGTTCTGGAAAATGAAAAACGTACACCAGTATATATATTTTTATTTGCATTAACTCCACTCCCAGATGATATTTTATTCTTACCTCTTGGAATGATAAAATATCCTTTTTGGAAATGTATTATTCCTGGCTGGTTGGGAAAAAATTTTACCACTTTCTTATATTGTTGCTGGCCAATTTTAGTAGCTCTGGGAGCTCAAGGAATTCAAACTGATGATATCCCTAGCATAATTACTGAAGCTATATTACTATTAGTAACAATAACAGCCATGTTTTTCATCATGGCCTTTGATTGGACAAAATATCTAAAGAAAAGGAGTCTTAAGAAGAAAAATCAAAAAATACAATAATAATGTAATTTGAGATTTACCTACCGTTATCTAAGCAATTCTTACAGACAAACACGGTCTTCGTTTTTTTCTCTGAGGTTTCATCGTAATAAATTCGTTTATAAATGAAATTATTACAAATCTGACAGACTTCTCTAAGGCGTGTCTCTTCTATCAAAGGCCCTAAATGCTCAAAATTTGCCATACTTAAGTAATTGATTTGGTTTGAAGAGTAATTTCAATTTTGGAAACTATATCAATTTTTTTTTTATTAACCATGGTATTCTTATTCTGGTATCTTCGTTGCCTGTTATCAAAGTAGGGACGACTTCCTAAAGACACATTTGCAATTTCTAATCTAGGATACATGCGACTTTTAAGAATTTCAGCTACTTCAACCGCTGTGCTGATTTCATCTCCTTCTCCTTTTATTAATAATGATTTTCTACCTCCAGAAAATGCAAAAATCGCGTCTTTAATTGATTTCTCTTTATCGTTTCTGTGTTTTATTATAATTGTAGTTTCATGAACCATGAATATCAATAACCACGAAAATTTTATACTTTATTAAAAAGAAGCTAATTCTTAATAATTATATAATATATATATAAAATTTTATTAAAGTTCCTAAGTTGATTATATCTTTTTATATTTTTAAAGTTTGATAATTACAAAACAAAATAATTTCATCCAAATTCTTCTAAATCTAATTTCGATCTTTTATTTAATTCATCCAAAATCTTGAAATATTCAGAACTTCTCTCTTCGAAATATTCAAAAACTTTCCTTTCATCTGTATCTAGATAGGAATAATATGGAAATATAATTTCAATTCTTTTTGAAAAATCATCCATTAATTTATCATACCAATCATTTGGTTTTTTCAATAAATTTTGTATTTTTCTTATTAATTTTTGTCTTCTAATCTCATATTTTTCCTTATCGTTTTTTCCAAGCAGTTGATCTAATTCATCATAAGCTGTAGCGATTACTTGTTCTATTTTTTCTCTAAATTTGGGAATACGGAAGGATTTCTTAAAAAATTCAGGATCCCACTCATATAAGTACTTTTCGTCATCATCGGCTATTTCTTCATTATCAGTAACAATAATATCTCCCTTAGGTACTAAAATTAATCCATAATTTCTTTGTAACTGAGCTAGAGCTTTTTTCCGTAGTACTTCATCTATATATTTAATTTCTTTTAAGACCTGATTGATGGTTTTTTTTACATCTTTTATTATAGTCTCAATTTTCCGTACCATCTTTTTCTCTTCTAATTCATAGTTCATTTCTATTAAATCATAGGTTGAGGAAATCCCTAACTCAGGATCTTTTAATCTTAGTCCTGCAATTCCAAGAAAATGTGAATCAGATCCTTTCTTACAATGATCAAAAATTAAACCAACAGCATAAGGATTAGGGATCTGATATCCTAATTGAGTCATACAATCAATAGGACTATAAAAAAACCCAAATCCAGGGTGAGTATGAAACCAACCTATTATAAAATCATTTTTCTCATCTTGAATAGATCTTTCATATACTGATGCATCAATTTGCGACATATCAACATATTGCTTATTTTCAAATTGCACTCCTGCTCTACTGCCAACTACCATAGGAATTGCGTCTTTTACAATGACTTTAGCATTATCTTCAATAGAGCCGACTAATATTCCATATACTTCACGCCATTTGTCCGGATTTTGATCCTCATCAGCATATCTTATTGCATACCCAACAATTCTCTCGTATGCTTTTGCTGTTAATAATACTGGAGTTTTAAAAGGATCAATTTTTTTTTTTTTCTTCATAACTTCTGCATTAAATGCTACGTTATGTTATACTTTATAAAATTTATTTCTTAGTCTATATAGAATTTAAACAAAGTCTAAATATTTAAATTATATTCAATGAAATTTTTATTTAATAATGAAAGTACTAGCAATTTGCGGTCTTCCGGGTTCTGGCAAAACAACTGCAATCGAAGCAATTGAAGATTTAGGGATTATTGTAACTATGGGTGATGTCGTTCGGGATGAAGTTAAAGAAAGGAATTTAGAACCTTCTGGTAATAATATTGGTAAGATTGCTCTGGAATTACGTGAAAAATGTGGACCCGCGATAATTGCTGAAAAATGTGTAGAATTAATAAAAAAAAAGAATGAAGAAATCATTTTTGTTGATGGAGTTAGGTCTCTCTCTGAAGTCAGCATTTTTAGAAAATATTGGAAATTCCCAATTATAGCTATTGTAGTTGATGAAGAAAAAAGATTTAAACACCTGTTTGAAAGAAATCGAAGTGATGATCCTAAGAGTTTAGAGGATCTAAAAGAGAGAGATAGAAGAGAAATCGAATTTGGACTTGACAAAGTTTTACAAAATGCTGATTATAAAATAAAAAATAATTCTTCCATTGAGGATTTAAAGAAAAAAACAAGAAAAACAGTGTTAGAAATTATCAATAACTTTTGATGTTTGCCATAACTCATTTAAGGTAATCAGCAATAATTTTGGATAATGAAACTTTACACACTTCATTGTCAATTGAGTCTGTCCCTATAATTTCATCTGCTCCAGCTTTTATAATCCTGAATTTTGCCTGCTCTAGTAATAATGCATGAGTAGCTACAGCATAAACTTTTTCAGCACCACTAGCTTTTGCTAATTTTATTGCAGATGCCATTGTACCCCCCGTAGAAATGATATCATCTGCAATAACAACGATTTTGTCTTTAAGATTCAGAGTGCCGCTCATTTTTATTTCACCAGTTTTAACATCTCGTTTTTTTTCAAATACTTCTACAGGAACATTCTCACCAAAGTGGTTAGCAAAAGCACTAGATCTTTCAACAGCGCCTTTATCTGGGGCTACCACTACTATTTTTTGTGTTCCTATTGATTTAATATAATCAGCAAGTAATTTCATTGAATCAATGTTAATTGCTTTACATGTGCACTCATTTAAAACGATTGGCGCATGAACATCAACTGAATAAAGTTCATCTATCCCAAAATTGTTGATCATAGTGATAATCGCATTTGCAAATTGACTTTCTCCAGGTCTAAATATTTTATCTTGCCGCGTATAAGCCAAATAAGGAACAACGGCAATAATTTTAACTGCCCCCATACGTTTAACTGAATCGAACATCATAAAAAGTTCAATTAACCTAGCATTTTGATCAGCACTAGCACTTGGTCCTGTTGATTGTACAATTATTACCTCTTTTCCAGCAATGATGGTCTCATCTTCTATATTAATTCTAAGATAATTTTCACCATCCGGAAATTTTTTAATTTCTGTATTTATTGATTCAACACCTAGTTCTTGCGCTATTTTAACGCCAAGAATTTGTGACGCCGGTCCTACAATCACTATTTTTTCCAAAAATCTCACCAATAAATATGATAATTGATATATAATTTATAATTTCCTTTCTTATAATTCTTTCAAGAATTCTATAATACGTTTAAATAGATGATCTTTATGGCCTTCAAATGAATGACCTCCGTTTTCATATATTAATACATTTTCTTCCCTTAAACCTAAATGTTCTTTAATATGAAGGACATTATTAAAAGGAATTCTTTTATCATCCTTACAATGCGCTATAAGTACTCTTTCATTATTTGAAGGAGCATTTACTAAATAGTATTTTGGACTAATTATTTTTGACATTTTATTTTTGAGATCATCTGGAATTTTTAATTGAACTGTTGAATAATCATATCTAGTACAAAGAGCAATTAGAAATTTCACCCTTTTATCTATAAAACCGTATGTTAAAACTATTGCTCCACCATAGCTCCTTCCAAATAGGATTATGTTTTCTTCTAAAAGCCTATTTAATTGATTTTCCAATACCCAACTTACCACTTCTTGTATATCTGAAAAAATTTTAGGTGTCATTTTATAGAGATCATTTTTATCAACCGCTTGTCTATTTTCTCCATGACCTCGATAATCATAAGATAAAACATAATATCCCTCTCTCGCAAATCTCTCAATAAAAGTTATAACAAAATCAGTACCTCGATGAGCTAAGAACCCCGCCAATATTATAATCCATGGAGCTTTCAATGGAGTTCTTAAGGTATAATATATTGATCCTTTCAGTTTAATGCTATCTTTATTTATTGGAATATCTACGTCTTCAATTTCTAAATTTTTCATTATAGTTTTAAATTATATAATATCTTTATATTTTTTAATAGCACTTTTAAGTGTATTGATTGCTAAATTAATACAATAGATTTCATCAGGAGGTAAACCTGTTAGAGCATTGATTAAATAATCCGGTTTCAGATTTTCAGCAAAATCAACTGATTTACCTGTGATAATTATTGTTAATTGAGAACCAGTTGCAACCATAACCCCACATCCATCTGTTATAAAACTTGCTTTGATGATAAGATCATTCTCGATTTTTAGGTACAATCCCATAAAATATCCTTTCTCTTCATCTCGTCTCTCTTCTAATGTTGTTATTTCTTCATTGGGTGGTTTTCCCCAATTTTTAGGGTTATGAAATAGTTCTACAATTTTCTCATTGTGATCATAGATTTCTTTTTGAATTATTTCTTTTTGGAGGTTCTTTACAAAATCATCAAATTTATTCGGCATAAAGTATCCATTTTAAAAGTAATTCATGAATATAAAATAACTTAACATATTATTACTTTCTTTCATTAATAAGAATTCAATTTTTATATTATCTATAGAATAGTGGTCAATCATTGGATTTTAAAGATTTCCATGATGGATTGTTATCTTTATCTTTAGTAATATTTATATTTTCAATAACCCTTATGATTGGGTCAATTATATTAAAACCCTATATAGGGATTCAATCTCAAGAAAGGGATATGATAGTTATCTTATGTTCTATAAATATATTGGTTTCTTTGTATTATTTATGGACTGTTATAAAGTTAGAAAAAATTTTCAAATTAGAAACTAAAAATATAATTAAATTTGCTAAAAGTTTAGGAATTGCTACCTTATTCTATATACCACATGTTTTTGTATTTTTAACCCTTTTTTTTAAAAATTTACATAATTTAGAAATCTTAATGATATCTCTTATCATTCTTATAGAGATACTATTAATTAGTGTTGTGCTAAAAGAGGTCTATGATTTAGTTTTTGTAGAATCATCTCGAAGAGATGCTGAAATAGAAGCTGATCGTAAGAAATACATTGAAACATAAAAAAATCCTAATAAATTATAAAGTTTTTAAATATGAAAAATCAGGATGTTATTTTTTTATCTTTTAGCTAATTTCTCTATAGCAGAATCTATCATCTTTAATTTAGTAGAATATTTCTCCATAAGATCAGCAAATTTTTCAATGTCTATTTCACTATTTTCTTTTAGTAGTTTTATCTCGTTTATAGTTCTTACAACTCCAGCCTTTTGATCAATTAATTTTTCTTTTTTGCTATAGGGGATTTTTTCCTCTAATTTCTTTTTTTGGTATGATTTAAAGCGTTTAATATTTAAGTCCTTAGGTACAAATTTGGTTAGGTAAATTATACTTTTTGGAACAAATGGGGCTAAATTTTCTGGAATAATAATAATTGGCTCAGGATCTTGTATTTTCTTTATTTCTTCATAATCTAATTGCTCTACATCGATTTCTTTTAAATTATCTTTCACAATAGATAAATTTAGTTCAATATTTTCTTTTTCCTCACTTGAAAGTGATAGAGTTTTTAACATATCCTCCCAAATATCTCTAGCTTTTAGGAAATACCATGAACCTTTTTGCTGTAATTTTGATACCTTCTCTTTATTAATTAATGTGATAGAAGATTCCAAGGAAGCACGTGCTTTAAGATAGCAAGCTTTTCCCATGTCATAATGAAATTGAGCCCTAATTTGCTGTTTCCTTTTCTCGTCATGCTTTTTCAGATAGAATAGTCGCTTCGAAAGCATACTAAGACCTGCATATAGTTTTGAAGAAAAGTAAATATTATTATTAGTTTCTTCTCGTAACGCTGCAATACTCTGGGCCATAATTCTTGATTCTTCTGAATTTAACTCAAGATTTTCAGAAGTAAGAACTTCTCCCTTTTCATTTTGATGAACAACAGCAGCACTGAAATAAGCAGAAGTTTTATACATTTTACTGCATTCTGTCATAGATATAATTGCATTTTCCCATTCCTGTTCTTCTTCATACTTTTCAGATAGTTGGGAATATGCTTTTGCCATAATCCACAAAGCACGCGAACATTCTAACATTATATCTTGAATTTCTATTTCCTTATTTGCCTTAGGATCATAAAAATTTTGAGTTATATCTAATTTCCTTAATATATCTCGATGATTTTCATTTTTATAATTGATATTTAGAATCTTAGTATATTCCAATATTAGATTTAAATCATCTGGACTAAATTGTTCATCCTCTTTTTCTAAAGCATCTTCTAAATGTTTAGTTTTAAAGTGAAGATACCTTATCCTTCTCATGGTTTCTTCATCAAAAATCATATCAGAACCAGCAATTTTTTAATAAATGTTAGTTACATAACAATATTTTATATTTCCTTTAAAATCTTTTGATGAAATTTTTAAATCCATTAAGAATTTTGAATTATAAATCACTACGTACAATATTGTATTTTAAAAAAAAATTTTATAAAAAAAAATCGAACTTGAATAGTAATAAAATATTTGTTTTTGAATTTGCCTCAGGTGGTGGTTTTTGTAGCACTACTATACCAACTTCACTTCTTTGCGAAGGATTTGGTATGTTAAGATCGATCATTACAGATTTTAAAGCTTTAGAATTTGAGATTCATACGACGTTAGATCAGAGGGTTTTTTTTTTATCTAGACTTGTCAGAGCTGATAAAATAGTTGAGATAAAAAAAAATGATAATTATCTTAAGGTTTTCAAGGATTTAGTAAAGAACTGTAAGTATGTATTTATTATTGCTCCTGAAACTTCAAAAATTCTTTATAAATTAACAAAAATCGTTAAAAATTATGGCAGAATTATTTTAAGTACAAATTTAAAAGGGATTGAACATGGGGCATCAAAAATCTTATCTTATAAAATCTTTAAAAAAAATAAAATTTCAACACCAAAAACCTATAGAATACCTTATAAAAAGGATATTTTGGATAAAGATTTCTTACTTCAAAAATTTAGAAAATTAAAAAGCCCCATCGTTATTAAACCTGCAGATGGAGTTGGAGCGGAATCCATTCACTATTTTGAAAAAGAATCTCAAATATTAAATTATATTATGGAATTTAATCCAAAATTAGAAAAAAAAAGGAAATACGTAATCCAGGAATTTACCAATGGAAGGGATTTAAGCATCTCTTTAATCGGATCCCCATTTTTATACGCAAATCCATTAGTTTTGAGTATAAATTCTCAAAATATTAATATTAAGAATAATCAATTTGATTACCTTGGAGGGTATACACCTTTAGAAGATTATAAAGAATATATTAATCAAATATCGATTAACATAAAAAAAATAAAAAATCTTCAAATTGAGGGTTATTTTGGTATTGATTTCATAGGGAATGATTACGATTCCTTTACTTTTATAGAGATTAATCCTAGATTAACTACATCATATATAGGCTTAAGAAATATACTTAATTTTAATTGTGCTGAACTAATATTTAATTCTAAGATCAAAAATATTAATGAAGTTGAAATCGACTTACTTGCTTATTCTTACTTCACACGAATCGATTTTAACTGTAGTAATTTTGAAAAAATGGAATTAAAACATGAAGATCCAATACAAAGGTTAAATAAAATAATCCCTGAATTTGTTACTCCACCTATTTCACTCAATGAACATAATCAATACTCCTGTTTTATTGCTACAAAAACAAAGGATTTATCTTCCTCAAAAATAAGATTCAATGAGATAATACAGTCTTTGGAGGACCTAAATTTCAATGTTCTTAAACCAAAAAAATTAATATTATAGTAAAACCACCATAATGAAGTAAAAGTGAAATAATTAAACTACTTTCAATTTTTAATTCTTTTTTCACACATAAACTATATGATAATAACCATAATGACCAAACTTGAAAAATTATCAATAGAACTTTGTCTAGTAGATTAAATAGACTAATACTTAATAGATCAAACCATTTGAAAACCAAATGAATTATGAGATAAAGAACCATTGGATAAAGAATAATTGCAAAAGAAACTAAGAAATCGAATAATTTTTCATTCTTTTTGTAAAAAATTCGAGAAACGGACTCAATTATTATGAAAAATACAAAAAAATTCACTATAAAACTAAGACTGATTAGTACTTGGAAATATATTTCTAAATTATATTGTTCAATATCCATAAAAAATAATAAAAATGAATAAAAACCATTCAATCCACAAAAAATCGTTCCTAATATGAGTATTCCTATTGAAATCAAAATTGAGTATTTCTTATCTTTTTTCTCGAACTGGATAAATCTTTTTGATGTAATCCACATTAATTTGCGTAAAATTGGAGATTTTAGTTCCCTATGAGCAAAATCTGGAGTTCTAATCGTTTCAATATTATTTTTTAAGGAATTATAAGCATATATTCCTAATTCTTTCAAAAAGTATTTTTTATTTTGCCTCTGTTCTACTAATTCAGAAAGGCTATCTAGATGATGGTATATTGTTCCAGTGCTTACTTCTAGTTCTTTTTTAAGTTTAGTAAAAGTAGTATATTCATTATCTCCAATAATTTTTATTATTCTTCTTCGGATGTCATGGCTTAGAGCATAATAATAACTTGCTTCTGCATCATTTCCATTTGATTCTTTCTCCGCTTCATTGAATTTATCAGAAATTCTCAATTACCTTCCGTTCGTTTTTCTATTGTCAATAGCATATTTAAGATATTAATTAGTATTAATAGAAACCCAACAATTCCTAAATAGAAACCTATACCTGGATTAGGAAAAGAAGTAATCTCTTGAATAATATAATCAATAAAAAATAAAACAAAAAATCCTAATCCCAAAAGATATATTATAACAGATTTAACTTTTAATTCGACTTTATATAATACTAAAATACTTGCAATTAAGCATATCATTCCACTTAATAACGGAAATAAATATAGAAAGGAGTCTTCTATAGCTATGGTGCTACGGATAATATATTCCTCAATTAGATTATATTCAGAGAACCATGAAAAGAATTCAGACAATAATAAAACTAATGAACCAACAAAACCAATGATATAGGTATTAATATACTTTTTAAGTTCCATGAAATTTCCTATAAATTTTCATTAAAAATTAAAAAATTATAAAAACTGAAAAAGAATAATATTAAAATAAATTTAGAAAATTTTAATTTTTCTTAAGTTTTAAAAATTAATCCTAATAATGATTTGAATTAAAATGGCGTCTCAACCCGGTATAGAAATAGAAACAGAATCTCCTCCATTGTTTAACTATCTTAAAATGGAGATTCCATTAGAAGATATAAAAGATTATGCTTCACCTAGACGAATTAATTCTATTGATTTTGTAAAAGGCTTCGCAATTGTTTTTATAATATTAGCTCATACTGCTAGCGGTTGGCTTGATCTTGATTCTTATTACGTATATGGATTAATGTTTGCCTTATTAGATATTTTAGGGCCCTCATTGTTTGTATTCCTTTCAGCACTCAGTGTGATATTTAGTATTAAAAGAAAGGAAGGACTTGTACATCCTAAAATAATCAGGAATAGAGTTTTTACCCGAGGGCTTGTAATGATAATAATTGGAATGATCACTAACATCGCGGTTATTGAGCCTGGTCAAGGATTAGAGATTGCAATTTATGGTTGGAATATAATTACTTTTATTGGGGTTTCTCAAATTTGTTCATACTATATTTTAAAAATTAGAAAATCTTGGCGAATAATTATAGGAATAATAATTATCATTATCTCCCCTACGATAAGAGCGCTTCTGTATTTGGGCAAAGTAGATGGTAATATCTTATGTATTATCCTACATTATATTATCACCTCTGAAACACCTCATTTGACTTTAATCCCGTGGATTTCAATTTCTTTTATTTCTACTATTTTTGGTGAATATATATATGAAGCTATGAATAAAAGCACAAAAGATGCGTATATTGGCTTGTTTAGAATATTTTTTGTGTGGGGGATCATTTTTATTCTAATTGGAATTTTTGCGTACTTTCCTGATGGTTTAAATTTAGCAGTATGGGAACCTGGGTGGACCTTAGAATGGGTTTCTCCCACGGATCCAACTGATTCCTCAATGATTGGAGGATTATATGAGTATCCACATTTAGTTAATTTAATATATGCTAATTTACAAGATTTCTATGTAATACCAGGAATGCCTAATTTCCTAATTAGGGGTACTAGTGCTAATATGTTTTATAATCAAGGTGCTGCGTTATTAATAATCGCAATATTCTTCTATTTTATTGATATAAAGCAAAAATCAAATAACTTCATCAATATGCTAATATATTTCGGAAAAACCTCACTAAGCTTGTTTCTGATACATTTCTTGTTTATCCCCATGTTCCTTCGTCAATTCAATATTCCTTTCTTTCTAATAGTTAGTCTCTCATATATTGGATTTCTCGGTATTTTTATGTATATTTGGATGGAATATGGTAAAGGCGTAGGCTCTCCTGAATATTTAATGGTACAACTAGGCAGAATAGGTCAGAAATCAGGTGAAGCAGTTAAGAAGACTACTAAAAAAATGTATGCCAAAATTAAGAAGCGTGAAAAAGTTAAAAAAATGGAAGATTTCATGAAAAAATTGAGTAAAGATGCTGGAGACGAATAATATCATCAAATAAATTGTTTAACATATAAAATAAGGTTTCTAATGTATAAAACACGATTATTTTTTCTGATAGCATGTGGTATTAATCTTTTTTATTTGATCTTGACTTTCATTTTTTTTTATTTTTTAGACAATCCGCTAATGAATATGAATGAAAATGACTATCTTTCATTTTATTATGCTGGGTTGAATGTTATACGAGATTTACCTAATTTATATAACTCCTCGCTTTCACCATTTCCTTTTAGATATTTACCAATTTCTGCTTACTTTTTTACACCATTTTCAATTATGGGATTAGAAGTAGGTTATTTCGTATTTCAAATTTTCAATTTTTTTCTTAACATCTTAATAATTTATTTAATGTTTAAAATTATTCAAGCTTACAAGAACCTATCGAATGACTCTAATTTTAATTACAAACTTAAAGATTTTAAAGAGATTTTTAATAGAGATGAAAATAAATCATTACTTCATCAATATGGAATTTTTTTAATAACATTACCACAATTTATGAATTATTTCTTAGGTCAGATAAATATTATAGTAGCTGTTTTTATTCTTTCTTCTCTATATTATTTCTTGAAAGGGGGCTTTAGGAATGACTTAATTGGAGGTTTTTTATTAGGATTAGGAATTTTAGTACGCCCTACTTTAATTTTAATCATACCTTTTATAATAATTCTTAATTATAACCGAGAAAACAAGAAATTTACACTTAATCTTAAAAATTCTGCTGTTCGATTATTTGGATCTATTATTTTAATAATGCTCTCAGGGATATATTTTATCATATATCCACAGATGTTTGCTGATTTTATAACAGTTAATCTTACTGGAGAGTATACATACGCTATTGAAGGAGGTATTGAAATAAATCCGTCATTCAGTCTTACCAGAATTGTTTTAATTTTCTTCGAATTAATAAGCGTAGAAGTTAGTGGCTTTCTAATTTTTAGTATAATAACCTTAGTTATTTTAATTCCTATATACTATTTATATATTCAAGATTCTGATCACCCCTTAAATTTAATAAATGGATATTTGGTTGGAATTTTAGTCTTACTAATTGTATATTTTGATTCTTGGCCTCATCATCTCGTAGTTTTAACACCATTTTTGATTTTTTTTATACTCATTAACAAAAAATTCAGATATTATAGAATGTTTAAATATCTTCATTATCTTATTGCTATACTCATGGTCATTTTCTGGGGTTTCTTTTATCTAACCTATCAATTCTTCCCTTTTAACGTTGGTGGATTAATACTCTTGATGCTATTATATTACTGTTTAATTATGTATTATAAGAATGAAATTAGATAGAATTTTTAGGAGATTATTTTTAAAAATCAGAGCTTTTACAACTATACAGCACTAACTTCAATGATAAAGAAAGGTTTTAAATAGTCCAACGATAAATATTAGTAATATAAAATTTTAGTTTGGAACTATCAGTTTTTTATTTTAAAAGAAAGAGTAGGATTAAGAATGTCTATGACAATTGAAGAAGAATTCAACAATGATGATATTAAAAATGATACATCAAAACGTATTGCTTCAATAGACTTTGTGAAAGGAACTGCGATTGTTTTTATAATATTAGCTCATGCAGCTATTAGTTGGTTGGATAGTGATTGGGTGTATCTCTATGGACTTGTCTTTACTTTTCTGGATGTTCTGGGCCCTTCGTTATTTGTTTTTCTTTCCGCTTTAAGTGTTGTTTTCAGTCTTAAAAGAAAAAAAGAACTGGTATCTGATAAAGCAGTTCGTAACGGGATTTTTATACGAGGAGGAGTAATTATAATTATCGGTATGCTATTCAATCCTATGTCTTTACTAACTGCAGGTGAATCAGTTCCATTCCCTGCCAATTTATGGGGTTGGAACATATTAGTGTTTATTGGATTTTCTCAGATCTTTTCTTATTATGCTATAAAATTCAGCAAAATTACACGAGCTATAATTGGAGTACTAATTATTTACTTTTCTCCATGGATTCGGGAGCTCCTCTTTGAATTCAAGGATACAAACATAGGGATTTCTATCCTACATTTTATTATAACTTCTCCACTTCCTCAAGCACCAATTTTACCGTTCTTAGCAGTTTGTTTCATGTCTACTATATTTGGCGAGTTTCTTCACGAGGCAATGATAAGAGGGAGTAAACAAGCTTATTATAGGTTATTTCGAATATTTGCAATTTACGGTATTATATTTGTTTTAGTTGGAATATTTATAATTGTTCCTAGGGGTGTTGCTTTTAATATATGGGAAACTGGATTATCTCGAGTTGTTCCTGACCTAATCGAGCCCTTCCATTCTGCTCCAGGAGTTATTGTGAAATCAGAATATTTACATATTGACTTATTGGCTATCGCGAATCAGCAAGATTATTATCATTTTGACGCAATGCCAATTTTTATGGTAAGGTGTACGGCTCAAAATATGTTTTACAATCTAGGAGTTGCTTTTTTACTTATTGCAGTATGTTTTTACTTTATTGATATTAAAAATAAAACTAATGATGTCGTAAAATTACTTTTATTTTACGGAAAAACAAGTCTCTCTCTTTTCTTAATTCAATATTTATTCTTACCTTTATATAGTGGCCAATTTCCAATTTGGATATATGTCCTTGTCTGGATTGGGTATTGTGGATTTCTGGGGTTAATGATGTATATTTGGTTGAAGTATTTTGGTGGCGTTGGTACGCCTGAATGGATTGTGAGAAAAATCGGAAGTGGCGGAAAACATAAGAAAAAGTCATAAAAGAGATCTCTTTTGGAGTAAAATAAAAAATAATAAGGCTATATTATAAAGATATAAATATTTTAAAAAGATATTATGATAATAATAAGCGATGAATTAATTATTATTAAAGTTAATTTATAATATATAAAATATTATCAATTAACTCTCAAATTCATTCATTAAAAATTAATCTTATAAGAGGAAACTAACGATGAGCCCAGATTCTCAATATAAATTTAAAATAACCCTCTTTGGTCCTGGAGGAGTGGGTAAAACATCTCTTTTATTGCGATATATAAAGGATTATTTTAGTGATGACCTGAAAAAAACCATAGGAAGCAACTTCCTTATTAAAGATGTGGAAGTTGATGGGAAAAATATCCGTCTGCTTTTATGGGATATTGGGGGTCAACCTCAATTTCATAAACTTAGAACAATCTATTTTAAAGGCAGTAACGCCGCCCTTGGTGTTTTTGATTTATCTTCTAGCCAAACACTTCTTAAAATTCCAGGTTGGGTTAGTTCTATTAAAAAGACAGTAAAAAAAACTATACCAATGTTACTTTTAGGTAATAAAGTTGATTTAGAGAGAGAAATTGATAAAGAAGAAGCAGAAGATTTAGCTAAGAGGTTAAATTGTGAATATATGGAAACTTCAGCAAAAACAGGAGAAAATGTAGAAATTGCGTTCGAAAAGATCGCAAAAGCATGTCTTCAAGATATAAACCAATAAAATAATACCTAAACATTATTCTTTAATAATATTTAAGTTTTTAAGTTCTCTCAATAATTCTTCTGAATTAGTGTATTTTATACCTACTATTCCTATTTCATTGGCAGACTTTATATTATTCAACCCATCATCTATATAAACAATATGCTTTGGTTTACACCCAGCTTTTTTAATTGCATATTCAAAAACTTTAGGGCTAGGTTTAATTAAATGAGTTTCATGTGATAAAATCAATTCATCAAACCAATCAATAAATTTCCATCCTTTCTTTAATATATAATTCCAGTGACTGGAATTAACATTAGATAAAGCAAGTAGCTTAAATTGATCACTATCCCGGATTAGTTTAATAATTTCTGCAACTTTGGAATCGTAACCAGATATAATACTGTTAAAAGCATTAAAAAAATCAGATTGATCCAACATACATACTTGGAGAAGATCACAAGCAAGTTGATAAAACTCATCATCAGTCATATTTCCTTGATGATACATGTCAGATTGTCTAAAAAATTCTAACATAATAGGAGTTTGAGGTTTATTTAAAGGAGATTGAAGTATTATCTTATTATAAAAGTTAGAAAAATCTAAATCAATAATTACTCCTCCTAAATCAAAAATAATTGCCTTAACTTTCATAACAATAAAAATAGGATCTTTATGCTTAAAATAACAGATCGAATAAATATTTTTTTAATAGAAATTAAGAGTTGTCTTAACGTCTAAAATAAATTCTTGTTGAGATCCTTCTAAATGGTATCGGTAATTTGTATTTTGGGAAATTTCTTGTATCTTCTTCTATCATTTCTAGTAATTTTTCTAACTTGACATTATTAATCTGTTCTGATGTTTGTTTTTTTGAACCAAATGGTTCACCAATTAATCTCTTTCTAATAGAAATTGTTTGATTCTGTTGTTCTGTTTTACCAATTATTACTGTGTAGGGTATCCACTCGATTTCAGATTGTCTTATTTTTTTCCCTACAGTCTCTTCTCGATCATCGAAATCTGCTCTGTATTCTTCCCCATTAATGATGCTAAGTAGTTTCTCAGCATATTCGTTCTGTTCATCACTAACAGTTATAATTCGTACTTGGATTGGAGATAACCAAGTCTTGAATCCAGGAACTAAAATATCTTTATTTCGAATAGCAGATTCGATCAAACCCCATAAAATTCTTTCCACTGCTCCAGTTGGAGAATTGTGAAGAATAATTGGGTATTTTACTTTACCATCTGTATCTATAAAAGATATATTATACTTTTCTCTCTTCACCCCATCATTATCAGTCATATATTCCAAGGAGCTTTCAACATCAATTTGATTTGTAGCTAATGTAGCACTTTTATTTTGATTGGATAAGACATTTCTTTCAAATTTTAAAACATAATAGTAGTATCTTTGATCCCATAATTCTAATAATGCGGGATTTTTTTCTGTTTTTATTAAATTTATAATCCAATCCTTGTTTTCTGCATAAAATTCTTTAGTTACTCTGAAAATAACAAAAGTTTTTATACCTAAATCTTTTTCAAGATTTTTAATTAATTCATATTGTTTGATAAACTCAGCAACAGAAGATTCTATATCTCTACACAGTGTGTGTAGGTCAGGCATGATAAAACCGCGCAATCGTCTTAAACCTGATAGTTCACCTTCTTGTTCTCTTCGGAAATCATATTGTTCATACTCATATGCCCTTAATGGAAGATAATGAGGTTTTAAATTCATTTGAGAGAATAAATCAAATAAAAGAAAATCACTAGCATATCTTAAAAGGTATCTATCTTTTCCAGATTCAAGCCAATAACTTCTTGCGGGGAATCGAGCAGTTTGCGCCGTTAATTTTTTTTTCTTTACTGTATACATAATTGGAGTATCAATAAGTATCGCTCCATAATCTATTAATCTATCTTCTATAAAATTTTTAATCAGATTCTTCATAATGACTCCCTTTGTATACCATCTTAAATTTCCGGCATCAGTATTGGGATCAAAATCTACTAATTCAAACTCTTTCATTATTTTTATATGAACAGGTTCAATCGCTTTATCTACTTTTCTCGATCCTAATTCAGATTTTAAAAATAAATGAAATTCTTTATCCTTTATCTCTTTAGGTAGTAAAAGTTCATTCCTTTCGTCAAATTCTAGATTTAATTCCTTACCCGAAGTTGTAATAATCTTAAATACTGAATTTTTAACCTGTTCTTCAGGTTTTATAGCTAATTTTACGTCTCTATACATTTCAGCCATCTCATGACCTAAACAATCGATCTTAAATGATTTATACCACCCAAAGGGAGAATATTTCGCTTCTATGCCCTTTTCTTCTAAGTTTTTTGCTATTTTTGGACAAACTTCCATAGCATTTTGATCATTGCTAAGAAATTTACTTAAATGGGCCCATGGATATACTAAAACTTTATCAACACGATATATATCCCGATCTTTAATAAGTTCTAAAACTTTTTTTTGCTTTCCCTTTATTTCTCCTTTCTTAATCTTCAGATTATATTCTCTTATTTCTTCATTTTTTTCTCTAATTTTTTCTGGAAATCCAGTAATTTGTAAGATAGCGGCTTCAATTTCGTTTGCTCCTTGTTTAGATATTAAATTAGTGTCATATGTGTCTTGATCTTCAACAGAAACAAAACAAATAAGAATTAAACCTTCCATTTTTATAAAATCCTCTGAGAATTCCTGAGGATTACTTGTTGCCTCTTTATTCTTAACGACTTCTACATCTTGAGAGTGAATTAATAAGATTTTCATGATAAACCCTTATTTTAGTCTTTTAACCAATACTTTATAATAAATTCTAAATATTTTTCTTACTTTTGATAAATAATTATATTCAAAATTCGAATTAATTATTATTGAAATTAATTTCTATTATAATGAATCTTAAAAAAGCTTTTTCAGATATAAGTGAGTTATTAGAGATATTATATCAAGATAGAGAAGAGATATTGAAATTATCTCGCGATCTGATCAGAGAATGTAGTATTGCTATAAAAAATACTCATCGAAAAGAGTTTGATGAATTTCAAGAAAGAATAAACATAATTAAGAGTAAACATAAAGAGTTACTAAAATTAATTAACAAAAATCCTGGAATTTTCTTCAAATATTTAAAAACTCCGGAGCAAGAATTAGCTGAATCACTTGTTTTTTATTCAATTATAAATAAAGAAGAGATTCCATCACCTTTCGAGTTAATGATTAATCCATTAAATTTTCTATTAGGTTTAGCTGATGTTATTGGAGAGTTGAGGAGATATGCTCTAGATAACATAAGAAATTCTCGTGTTGAAGATTTAAATTATATTTTAGAAAATATGGATGAGATATATACTTATCTGTTTACTTTGGATTACCCTTCAGGGGTGACTCAAGATTTACGGCATAAAGTAGATGTTGCTAGAACTCTAATTGAAAAAACAAGAGGCGATATCTCTCTAGCGATACAAATGGATGACGTGAAAAAATGTTTTAAAAACAATATCTAAAACCAAGTTAATTTATCTGAATTGTATATTTGAGGAATTTTTGATGAGTATTCTAAAAAAAAGGGTATTAGTCGCTGGTACGTTCGATCTTATTCATGCGGGTCACATCTACCTTATTAATGAGGCCGCAAAACTAGGTGATGTGTATGTGGTTGTTGCTACAGATAAAAACCGTGAACTATTTTCAGGTGAACGACCAATTATTCCACAAGAACAAAGATTAGAAGTAATAAAAAACTTAAAAAATGTGAAGGATGCTAGGTTAGGAAGAAATGACAATGATACACTAAAAACAGTTGAAGAAATCAACCCAGATATTATTCTTTTAGGACCTGATCAGAAATATAGCATAGAAGTACTCAATAAAGGGCTTAAGGAAAAAGGATTAATTCATATTGAGGTTAGAAGACTTGAAATTTACCATGATAAATATGAATTACATAGCTCAAGTTTAATAAAACACAGGATAATTGAAAGAAATAAAGGAAACAAAAAGGAAAATATGTAGAATGGAGGATAAAGATAGCGTTTCTTCAGAAAATTATGCAAATTGGTTTGCGCTTTATAATCTTTGCCAAATTATCGGAAGTCGGAAAGCTATTCATATAAGTAGCGTTGAATTTGGAAAGATCCTCAATCTATCTCAACAAACAGCTTCTAGAAGAATAAATCAATTAGAAGAAATAGGTTGGATTCAAAGAAAGATTGTAGGAAAAGAACAAATCATAAGAATCACTAAGAAAGGGGCGGATATTATGCTTGCAATGTATAAAGATTTAAAACAAATTCTCGAAGAAATATTAATAGTGGGGGAAGTTACTGAAGGAATGGGAGAGGGAGGATATTATGTTAGAATTAAAGAATATTATGAACAATTTAAAGAAAAATTAGGATTTACACCTTATTACGGAACATTAAATGTACAATTAAGTGATCTTAACAAAGAATTATTAGAAGAGAATTTTAAAAATCGAATTCCAGTCAGAATTATTGGATTTGAAAAGGAAGAAGAGAAAGAAGGAGGGCGTGTAAAACGGACATTTGGGTCAGTTGATTGCTATCATTGTATTGTGTCTCGTTTAGATGATCAAGATAATAAAGTAAATGCTGCTATTTTAAAAATTAAAAGAACACACCATAAGAAAAATATTGTAGAAGTCTTAGCGGCTCCATTCCTAAGAGATAAACTTAAATTAAAAGATGGGGATAGATTAAGAATAGAATTTCTTAAAACATAAGATTAAAAATACCCTTTATATCATATATGATTATTTTTTTTTTTTATCATGTAATATATATTTATCATCCTAAATAGAAATGTTCCTAAAGCGAGCCACATAAAGATAAATAGATATAGATTAAAGAAATTGTAGAAAAAACTAATTATAGAGATTATAACAATAAAAAATAACCTCTCCGACCTTGCCATAAGTCCAATATCGAAATCACCTTTAAAAAATACTTCAGCTCTTGCTCTAGTATAACTAATCATAATAGAAGCTATAAAAGATATTAAAATAATAAATTTCATATCAATAGAATTCCATAGTAATTGATCCTGATTATAAAAATATAATCCCAAGAATATAAAAAACTCAGAAGTCCTGTCCATAAATGAATCAAAAAAACCCCCAAATTTTGTTGCTCTATTAGTTAATCGAGCTATTGCTCCATCGCATCCATCCATAATTCCTGTAATAAATACAAAAATAGAGAAACCTAGAAGGCTTCGAAAAAATACTAAAGTGATAAAGCTTAGGATTGAAAAACAAAACATAATGATTGTAGCTATATTTGGGGTGATGCCTATTCGGATTAAACCTTTTGCTATTTGATTTACTAAGGGTCTAAAAAGATATCTAAGTCTAAATTTTGAAGGCATATTTCATATTGTTTTAACGGATAAATTAAAATATATTTCACCTTATAAAATAACATAGTTTTTTTATTTTGGATATTTTAAATATATAAATAAATGATTTAAACAATAAGGAGATTGAACACTCTTGAAATTACGCCTTATTTTGAAAACCAAAACCAAGAAAAATAAAGAAATATCTTTAAAATTCAACATTGCTCCTAGTAAGCACATTGGTTTTATTAATTTTATAAATTTAGCCTTAAAGCAAGACCTACCCATAGAATTATCTTTTGAAAAAGTATCAAAAACTGGTGAACGAGAAGAAAGTAAAATTGTTGGGCAATTTAAGCTAAAAGGAAAAGCTGATTCGCAATTTTATACGTTAGAAGGGGAAATTCAAGAAACAGAACGCAAGAAAAAAAAACTCCAGCAAAAGAGAAAAACACATTAAGATTTTTTTGACGATTCGAAGTCTTAATGAATTTTTCTATACTCAAACTCCCAAGTCTTTTTGACATGTAATGTATCATTTATCGTATCGTAAATAACCGCTCTTTCACTTAATCCCCCTAAGTCTTCAGCTTCCACTTCTATTTGATGTTTATTTAAATGTGCTTTTACAGCGTCAATATTTTCTTGATATGTCGTATCATAATCTAAAAATAATTTTGCTCCTCCCACAATTAAAGCTTTAATATTTGATTTCTTACCCCCATGAAATAAAATATTGTTGTGTAAATCTTTAACTCCAGTATCTACAAATGTATGAGGGAAAAGGAAATGATAACCTTGTTTTGAAGCTGATGAAGAAGGTAATGACATATGGGATAAAGCAAAAATATTATTCACTGGATCCCTAAGTATTAAAGAAATACCTGATCCTAAACCTTTTATTATAAATTTAGTAGCAACTTCATTTTTATCGTAAGAATTAATTAATCCGTAGTACCCCATAGGTATATTTAGTTCCTTTTTCTCATTTGGTTTATCTATTCGATCCATACGTTTTTCTTCATATGTATTTAATGTTTCTTCGTTTTCCATAATATCTTTTGAAAATCCATTTATCTGGACTTCATTTAGCAAGACTAGTCGTGTATAATCTCCTGCTTGTCTAATTCGACGTTCAAATTGTTTTTCCTTTTGTTCTATTAATCTCTCTCTGTGTTCTACTCTTTTAGTGAGGTGTTCTAAAATTTTTATCCTGTCTTTAACTTCTTCTTCTTTTTCTCCAATTTCCTTAACTAATTCATCTATTTTTGTTCTTTTTTTTTCTATTTTACTATATTTTTCGTCTATATATGCAATTCTCTCTTCTATCGCTTTTTCACGTTGCTCCAGAAGTAATTCTCGTTGTCTTAACTTTTTTTCCCATTGTTTAAGAGAAGAAATTTTAGAATCTTCTTTATTACTATTAATTGATTCTTTTAATTGATTATATTGATGATTATTACTATTGCCATTAGCTCCATTATTAATCTCAATCCCAGTAATCTTAACTTCTGTTTCTATACTTTCAAGTTTGTTTAATTCTTTGATTTCATTTTTACGTTTAATGCTTTCTTTCTTAATTTCATTTTCAGAAATTTTTATTATATTTGAAAGATCTTTAGTTAATGTTTTGATTTTCGCTTTTGTGTGAATAATATTAACAACCTGCTCATTTTTATGCTCTAAATGTTTCTTTAGGGGTTTTATAATCTCTATTTTTGAATATTTGTGATTTTCAAATAAATTGCTAACCTTGTTCTTAAAGGCAGCATTTTGAGAAGAGAAATTTTTGATGTAAAAACGATCTCGCATATTAATTGATTTAAAATTACTATTTTTAAGGGGTAGTGTCTCTGAACCACCTAAGATTAATAATCCTCCATCGTAGAGCCTTGGTTCCAAAGTTTTTAATAGTTTTTCTCTTGCAAATTGATTTATATAGATAAAGAAGTTTCTACAAAATATAGCATCATATTTTACTCTTTTTTGATGACCCTTAATAATATCCTCTTGAATTAATTCAACCTTGTCTTTAATTTCTTTAGATAATATAAATTTTGGACCGAGTTCAGTGTCTTCTTTTGAAAAATAAGTCTTCAAATATATATTTGGAGTTTCATGTACTGGATATTCTCCATAAATCCCTTCTTTTGCCATTTTAAGAGCTGCAGGGTCAATATCTGAAG
The DNA here is from genome assembly GCA_016839635.1 of Promethearchaeota archaeon. Next base: position 39,535 of record JAEOTV010000153.1, read on the forward strand.
CTACTATTTCAAAATCAGGAAAATTTTTATTACTTTTCTTCATTTGGTCTAATATCATTGCTATAGTATATGGTTCATCTCCAGTAGCGCAAGGTGCGGACCATATACGAAGTGGCCTATTCGTGTAATTGACATAGAATTTGATAAAAACCTCGAAATTCTTAAAAATATTATAATTTCTAAAAAAATAAGTATAATTAATTGTAAATTTATCTAAAAACAAATCAACTTCAATAGGATTTTCACGAATATATTTTATATATTCTTGATAGTAAATTAGATTTAAGTTCTTCATCCTAAAATCGATACGTTTTTCAAGAAAGTTCCTTTGATAATGTTCAAACTTCATCCCTGTTGCAATTTTTAACTCTTCTATAAGAGCGTCTAAAGATGAAGGATTGATTGATGATACAGAAATTTTTTACACCAAAACGCCTGATATTAAGATTTTTAACTCTATTGTATTAAGAATGTTATAGTATTAATATACTAGGGAAGATATCTTTGTGATTGAGGGTGTAACAGAACAGAACAATATATTTTGTGGTAAAAAAATTTCTGGATCTTAGTCAATGAATTAATTTAGTGAAATAAATCCCAATTTTATAAGATTTTTACATATATTATATACTTGACCATGCTGAATATCTAATTGATTAGATATTTGGGAGATTGATTTTTCCCCATTGATTGTTTCATAAACCCTAAATGATTTTTCTCCCGTTAAATAGTACCTCGGATTAATTTTTTTGGTGGTAGTGAAAATTGGTATATAATTATAGTATTCAGGAAGGGATTCAACTATTTTAGGTTCTGTTGTTTGTTTTTGGGGCTTATTAGGTTCACGTTCAAAACTTCTTATCCAATCAACAACTTGATTATTATATTGAGCTTTTTCGGTTTTCTCCTCATCTTCAATAAGGCGCTCAATTACATTATAAAATGATTTAAAACTGTCTAATCTTCCATTCCAGTTTAAGATTTGATCGACATTGAATTCTTTTAAAAATGAGTTAGATATTTTTTTTAAAAATTCTTGCACCTCAGCATGATTCGAATTTTTATCATAAGTTGCAATGTAAATTAATTCAGGAATGTTCATATCTTTTAGAAAAGAAAGTTTCAGATTATTATTCGAAAGTTTCAACTCAGAAATACTTCCCATAGATTCAAATGAATCAGAAAACGAGTTTAATGCTGAAAAAAACCCAGATACCATTATTAGGTTATCTACTTCTGAAAATAAATTTTTAATATTAGTTGAATTACAGAAACTCTTAGATAATAGTGGTAATCCATCTTTAATTATCAGAACATCGCAAATCATTAAGCTCAGAAAAAAATCTCGTTTCTTTTAAAAATACTGGTGCCGTTTTAATCAGATTAATACTATCTATGAAATTGGAAAAAAAAAAGAATTATAATACTTCAGTGATATCAGAATAATATAATTGATCTTAAAAAAAAGATTATCTACGAGCTCCTTATTGTATTTTCTTATTAGATGAATATGAATATTATTATACATTAATTATAAAGGCGATATATGTTGAAAGCGGTAATTCTTTGTGCCGGTTATGGAAAACGTCTAAAACCCTATACAGAAACTCTTCAAAAATCAATGATTCCAATTCATAATAAACCTCTTTTAGAATACATTTTAAATGGCTTGAAATATGCAGGATTAAAAGATTTTATATTGGTTGTAGGCTATAAAAAAGAACAAATTTTAGACTATTTCAAAAATGGAGAGAATTGGAATATCAATATAGAATATATCGAACAAAAAAAGTTAAATGGTACAGGAGGAGCCTTATTGGAATGTGAAAAATTAATTGAAAATTCACATTTTTTTCTAACTTGGGGAGATATATTAGTACCATATTCTGTATATAAAGATATTTTAATTCTTTTCAACCAGGAACACCATAATTTTATATTAGTCTCGAATTATATTGATGACCCATTTAAAGGAGCAGCAGTTTATATAAGAAATAATTACTGCTTGGATATTGTCGAAAAACCTCCTCCTGGTGAATCAACCTCAAATTTAAATAATTCTGGAATTTTTATCTTATCAAAAATAATTTTTGAAGTATTAAATACACTTAAACCCTCTATACGAGGTGAAATCGAATTGACAGATGCATTAAGATTTGGAATTAATTCAAGAAAGTGGAATATTCGAGTTATGAAAATGAAAAGAAATCAATTTAGAGGAGATTTTGGAGATAAAAATACTTATGAGATCTTGAAAGATAATTCAAGTTGGTTAAATGATTTAGTCGATGACAAAAAGGACTAAAAAATTTTATTTTCCAGTTAGAAGTCCTAACTTCCTAATTCTCAAAAAAAAAATTACGCCTTTTTATATTAGATAATAGAAGTGTTATTGAAAAAAGAATTCCATGCAATTTAAAATAGATGAAAAAATAAAGGGATTCCAAGAGTGAATCAGATTCTTGAAAGAAAAAGAGTTATAATTTTTATTGATCACGCTAACATATTCCATAATATCGAAAAATTGAACATACGTATTAATTATTTAAAGCTAAAAGATATTTTTAAGAAGCATCATCATTTAGTTGGGCTTTTTATGTATATGGGAATCCCTGATACGATTTTACCAAAAAAACTCAATTTCTTAAAATATCTACAGGCTCAGGGATTTGTTATTCAACCAAAACCAGTAATTACCTCCCCAAATGGCGTAAAAAAGCAAAAGGGTGTTGATATCTTTATATATAAAGATATTGTAGAATTAGCTGAAGATGATACCTTTGACAAAGCAATACTAGTTAGTGGAGACTCAGATTTTTTAGATGTAGTAAGAAAATTAAAAGAATTAAATAAAGAACTTGAAATTTGGAGTTTTAAAAAATCAATCTCGCGGTTATTAATAGAGGAAGCTGGAAAGGAAAATGTTTACTATATTGATAATATATTAGAAAAAATTAAATGCTAGTTTACAAAAAAGTTAGGAGTTTAAAAGTATACTTAACGATAAATAATTGTTTTTTTAAACAAACTTCTCCTACATGAGAGAATGTGAGAAGAATTTCTAATTAAATCATTCGCTAATATTTTATTTCCCTTCGTAAAATTTCTTCTCAAATGTTCTCTCTTTTTGAGGAGGTTTATATTTTTCCAATTTTATAAAAATTGGACTCTTTAAAAAATATTAACAAAGCATTTTTATTTCTAAACATAATTAATTCTACTATCAAATTTTTAAATGATTTAGAATGAGTGAAGATAAATATAAACATCGTTATTACTACAAAGAATCTTATGAAGCAGCTATTGGTACATTTGCAGTGGCTATAGTATTTCTTTTTGTGGCAATTTTGTCATTATTTTTTCTAGCCTTTAACATTCATTTTATAGCGCTTTCAAGTTGGGGTTACTGGCTTTTTATACCTGCTTTTTTCATCTTTATTGGAGGATTTGAACAACTTTATAGGAATTATAAATATAAGCAAGTTGTTAAGAATGCTCTTACCCAACGTAACTTTCAAGGGACATATAAACTTGAACATATCGCATTGGAAATTGGCATGAAACCAAGTATCTTGCTACGTGTGCTATTAGATCTAAGAGTTCAGGGAATAGTGAAATATAGTTTTGATGCTGAAACAGGACAAATTATTTTAGGTACACCAATAACATATACACCCTCTGCTGAATATGTTGCTCCCCCTAAAAAGATGGATGAGCCCTTATTAACAGAAGGAAAAAATTATTGTGTCTATTGTGGTCACAAAATAGAATCTAGTGGTAATTTTTGCCCGAATTGTGGGTCTAAACTTTAAATTTTTTTAAATTTTTTCTTTTTTCTCTTTCATCTTTTATTTATTCTATTTCAACATAGACATAATCTAACTGAGATTTATTACTAGATCGGTAAAATTGTGTTTAATTGAAAAAAGATAATCAGAATCAAACAAAAATATATATACTCTTTAATCACACTATTATCAATAAATTTTTACTAAAAAAAATGATTAAAAATGAGTAATGAAGAAATAAGAACTGGAGAATTAATATCTAAAAGAACTACAATATTCTATAGTTTCGCAGGTATTGCAGATACAATGAGCTATCAAATATTTACGTTTTATATATTCAACTTCTATTACACGGTAATTATTGGTGATATTTGGCTGGTTACAATAGGTTATATTCTTTGGTCTATATGGAATGCTTTTAATGACCCACTTTTAGGTATACTTTCTGATCGAACAAGTACGAGATGGGGAAGAAGAAAACCATATATCATAGCAGGAATAATTCCTACCTGTATATTAGTAATTCTGCTATGGGCAGCCCCTCTTGATAACCCAATTATGGGTTTTATATATTTTCTCATTATAATAAACTTATTTGACACGTTTTATACAGCTTATTCTTTAAATCAAACAAGTTTATTTCCCGAAATGTTCCAAGACTTAGATCAAAGAACAAAGGCTAATCAATATGTTGCGATCTTCAACATAATTGGATTGTTATTTGCGGCTTTACTGCCTTCTTTTTTTATCGATGAATTAATAGATTTTGGGTCTTTAACAACAAGAGCAGCAAGACAGATGCAATATATAACAGCTTCAATTATTATGGCAATCTTAGCAGGTATATTTGCGTTTATATTTATAATGTTTGGTATAAAGGAGAGAAAAGAATATTCTAAGGATCCCGAACAAGCTCCCTCTTTTGGTAAATCAGTAAAATTGACTTTTAAAAACAAAGCCTTTAAATACTATGTTCTAGTAAATTTCGCACAATGGTATATTTTTGGATTAGTTCCTATAATTAATACATATTACTTAGGATATATAATTGGCATAACAGATGCTTTCTTTCAGATGATGTTTTTAGCATTAATTTTCATATCGGCAATTATTTTTATGATTATTTGGCGAAATATTTTTACTAAAAATGGTGCAAAGAAAGCGCATATGAGAGCATTAGGAGCAATGATAATTGCATTGATTCCAACCCTATTCATATGGGAAATTATCGGAGCAATATTTACTTATATTTTGATGGGATTTGGATTTGCAGGAATTATGTTTGGTCGGGATGTCGTAATGAGTGCAATTATTGACTATGATGAAAACAATACAGGAATAAGACGTGAAGGGGCTTACTATGGTGTTAATGCATTAATAATTCGATTATCCACAGTAGCCGTAGCAATATCTCTTGCAATTGTTTTCCCTACTGTTGGATGGGCCACCTATGACCCTGCTTCGGTGACTGATTTAACGCTAATTGGAATACGTATCTTAATGTGTATTTTCCCCAGTGTAGCCATTGGTTTAGCACTAATATTATTTAGGAAATTCCCAATCAATAAGGAAAAATATGCTGAAATAAAAGAAAAACTAGAGGAACTTCACTCAGAAAAACTACAAAAGACAGGTTAAGAAGATTTATCGAAATATATTATAAAATTTTTCTTTTTTTTTGTTTTACTAAAACTGTATTGAATAATCATAATTTGTCGTCTTTTCTTGATATATATTGTTTGTAACTATCCAACTTTCTACTAAATTCAGAGAGGCTTTTTTTTTAAATACCAGATCGGTTTTAAATATATCAAATTGAATTATCTCCGAGATGAAGTATAATTTCAAAAGGCTTTATTAATAAAGAATCCTCTAAAAATTCATTTAATAAGGTTTCTAATTCAAAGAATTCGAATGATTTTAATCATAATGAAGTTACAAATTTAGAAAACAATAAAGTCTCTACTTTGGTATCGGAACTGTTTAAAGATATAAATTCTAAAGAGGGTTTTGAATATCTTTCAAATTTATTAGTCGATTCTCTCGGTGAATATAAAAAGAAATTTCAATTTGAAAAAATTACAGAGACAAAAGAATTTTCTTTGAGTAAAATTAGCAATAATGAATTTCAAAACCCTCAATATGTTGCAACTAATCCAGAAGATGATTATCTCGCTATTTTAAATGATATCCATACAATTTTATCAAATAGCTCAGAATTTTCAAACTTTCAAAGACTTGATTTCTGTAATAATCAAAGGTATTTTATGAAATTGTATTTAAAAGAGCTCTTATTAAAGCTTAATAAGATTCAATTTTCTTGAGAAATCGGGTACAAAATTAGTAAATAAAAGGAAAAAAAAAATAAAAATTGAATTATTTTGTTTTAAGTCTTTAAACCTAAATACATCCATAAAGCAAAAGTTGCCATTACGACTCTCACAAATCCAATAGCTATCCCTGGCGTCAAAATTGAATCTAGGGCACCGCAGACTACAAAAATAGTAAATCCCAATCCTAAATAGAAAAATTTCTTTCTAAGCGCACCTGTTGACTGTTTTGCTTTGAGAAAGAAACCAATCCCTAGAAAAACTAATACAGCAAGGAGCATAACTACTACCATTAAAAATGTTGGATGAGTTCGAACAAAACTCGCATCTATTAAATCTTCACCTGGAATTCCTAAAGTCCACGTAAATGAATCCCCAATATGAAACCAAAGAAAATATTCAAAGACTACTCCTACTACTAGAAAAACTCCTACCAAAATCCATTTTCTTTTTGGAACAATAAGTTCTCCACCGAGCCACATCGAAAAGATTAAAGCGGGACCAACCCATAAATAGCTAAGGATCGAATAGAACCAAATTGGAGTTATATTTGTTTGCCAAATTAAGACCATTAATAAATCAATTGTAGGCCCTAACCATAACATCCCAACTAAAATCATTACCACTCCTGCAGCAGTCAGTAATTTTGCTTTCAGTTTGATTGATTTATATAATGACAATAATCCAAAGATAACAGAGGAAACTACAATAAGAGCTGCGGTTAATCCATCTATCCAACCTAAAAAAGAGACCATTTCATATAACACCTAATTTATTGAAAAAATATTCAAATTATAAAATTATATATAAGTTTATTTTGGTTTTATTTATAATTATATTTTTTGTGATAATAAAAGAATGTAATATTTGTTGAATAATTGTTATAAGAGAATTCTCTTCCCTAAAATCCCTTGTATTTCATGAGATTTTCTTATAAAAAAAGCTAGATATTTCTTGTGTAGTATTCTTATGATTTAGTCTGCATTCCTCCTTCAATACTGACTTGAATCCTTCAAGTTGATATTTATGAGATATAATAATTGCTCCATTTCTTGCTGTTTTGAATACATGCTTCAAATATTTATGCATAGAAGGTAATGAGTAGATGTATATGAAATCATAGCTTTTTAGATTGTGTAAATAAAAGTCTCCTAATTTAATCCCTATTTTTTTTAATAAGCTCTTATTACATTTATCTTCTTTTTCCAATGATTTTATTTGGCTTTTTGCTTCAGTGATCAATTTCTGATTAATTTCAATTCCAAATGATTTGATATTATAATTTAGAGCAGCAAAAATCACAACAGTTCCAATACCTGCTCCTAAATCAATTAATTTTTGTTTTAAGTTCCGTTTCAAGCCAAATTTAAATTCAAGAGTTTGAAATATCTCCTTAATAAATTTCTCATCTGTCTCTAAAAATGGTAAATCTAACTGTGAATGAAATTTCTCAAAATTAGTTTGTTTCTTTTTCAATAGACTTCCATTAATTTTTGCTTTAATTATTAGTAGATTTAAGATATAATAATTGACTGTTTTTAATAAATTCCATCCGAAATTGACAAAAAAGACTATCTTATTTATTCCGAGTTTTCCTAATATCAAAAGGTGTAAAGTCTGATTCCCCCTAAGATCTAACTTTAATACGATGTAACCTTTTAATATTTTAAAAATTCTATTTATTCTATTAACATTCTAGTCATGGCAAATATATTTATAACTGGGGGTACGGGTTTTATTGGAGTTCCTTTGGTAAAAAAGCTACAAAGTCAAGGACATACATTAAAGTTGCTAATAAGAGAGAATAGTGATATAACACCTTTCAGGGAACTAAATAATATTGAATTTATCACGGGTGATATTCGAGATTATGAAACCCTTAAAATGGCTACAGTAGAAGTGGATTTAATTTACCATCTTGCAGCTTATACTAAAATGTGGGCCAAAAACCAGAAAATTATTGAAGATACTAATATAAAAGGAACTGAAAATATTGCTACAATTGCATTAGAAAAGAAAATTAGATTCATATATATCAGTTCATTTATTGCTTTAGGCTCAACTCCAGTTGATCCTGTTGATGAAACATATGAGAGTGAAGAGGGATTATATCTTGAATATGCAAAAACAAAATTCCAGGCCAAAAAATTAATTAAAGAATATCTTAATAAAGGTCTTAATACAACCATTTTCTATCCAGGAATAGTTTATGGTCCAGGAGACTTTAATATTTTTGGTCAAACAATCCTTGATATCACAGCGAAGAAATTTTTAGGATGCCCTGGAAAAGGAGACAATATAGGAAATTTTGTATATGTGAATGATGTTGTTGATGGAATTGTAAGTATTATTGATAGAAACGACTTAAAAGGCGAGGAATTCATACTTGGGGGAGAAAATATAAAATTTAAAGATTGGCTAGCTTTAATTGCTGAAATTGCAGGAAATAAAAAAAACCCGCGCCATTTTCCTATGAGCTTAGCAAATATATATGCCTCATTATGTGAATTAAAAACAAAATTGACCAAAAAAATGCCATACATCAACAAACCTACTGTTAAAATGATAAATCATAATTGGTCATATTCCTCAAAGAAAGCAATTGAAAAACTTGGTTATAAAATTACCCCTTTAAGAGAAGGATTAGAACCAACCATAAAATGGTACAAGCAATATATTGAAAAAGGAAAAAATTAAGGAGTGAAATGCTAAAATATGTTAGAAGAAAGTATGACAAGTAAAAATGTAGATAAAGAAGCTTACAAGACAGAAATCGCAAAAAAATATACTACATTTCTGGTACAATATCCTGAAATTTTTTCTGATCTAAATAGTGGGTCAGATTTTGATTTTGCTCTATATGACTCAATTGAAGCTTATGATAAAAGAGCTCCTATTGATATATTTCATGTCTATCGAAATGGAAATGGTATTGAAATTAAACCTGGGAGTGCGGTTGATTCAGATCTGGAATTAGCACTCTCAGTTGAGGCGGTAGAAAAATTAATCCAAACTGAAACGAAGGTAGAATATGCTCAACTTTTAGGTTATTTTTATAATGATCCAGATGAGGATAAAGGATGGATTGATTTTATGTTGCATAAAAGAACTCAAACCTTAATTAATATGGGTTATGGTAAATTTGCTCAAACTGCTGGCATCCTTAAAGATGACGACGAGATTTAAGGTTTGAAATTTTATTTTATATTTATAATTGAACTAAAATGATTAAGAATTATGTCAAAATCGCATGAATTAGAAATTAAAAATAAATATACTGGTGAACTTATAGCAACTGTTCCTGCGGACACACCGGAAACAGTTCGGGCCAAAATAAGGAAAATACATAAAAATCAGCATCTCCTGAAAGAGATGGATTTTTTTGAGCGCTCTCAACTTCTTTCTAAATATGCTACTAAATTACGATTTAAGAAATCTAAATTGAAGGATTTGGTTGTTGCAGAAGGAGGATTACCAATTAAGTATTCCGAATGGGAATTAAATATAGTAATGAATGGTTTCAAATTTTGCGATTGGTATTATCAATTCTTAGAAGAAAAACCATTAACAAGCATAGAAGGAGAACAACTCGTTAAAATTAGATATATCCCGCATGGTTTAGCAGCATGTATATCTCCTCGTAATACTCCTTTAAGTCTTCCTCTTTACCAATTAGGTGCTAATTACTTAGTAGGAAACGGGGCTATAGTTAAACCCTCTACAGCTTGCCCATTAACTATGATAGAAGCGTATTCTATGATGGAAGAAATGGATTTACCGGCTCTTGACGCTTTAGATCTAGTTATCGCTCCTGGAGAATGGGCAGTGGATGAATTCATTAAATCACCCTTAATTAAAACTTTGATGACAATTACAGCATCTCATACCGCAAAGGATATATTAGCACGATACGGTAGATTTTTGAAAAAAACCGTCGATAGGTCTATGGGTGTTCCTATGTATACTCAACCGTTTAAAAACTTTTTTTTCGAATGCGCTGGTAATGATGCAGGTATAGTAATGGATGATGTAAATTTAGAAAATGTGGCAAAATGGAATGTCATAGCCAGCTTTACAAATTCCGGACAACAATGCTTCTCGATGAAAAGAATTATTGTCCATAAAGATATATATGATGATTATGTAGAATATCTTATAAAAGAAATTCAAAACTTAAAGTACGGAGATCCAACTGATCCTAATGTAGATATTGGTCCTCTGGGAAGTAGGAGAATCCTAATGATGATGGAAGTAATGGTAGAAGATGCAAAAAAATATGATGCTAAAATATTTACAGGAGGCGAGAAAATCGATACAGGCGAGGATTACGGGTTGTTCTATACTCCAACTCTTGTTGAGATTAAACCAGAATTGTGTGAGGATATATCAAAAGCTCCATTTTTATGGAGAGAAGAGGCTTTTGGACCCGTTCGTTCTATTACTAAGGCTAATGACATGAGAGATGCAATTAGACTAGCAAATGCGAGTAACTATGGTATGAGAGCGGTTATTTACACAACAAATTTGAAAAATATTGAGATTTTTAAGAATGAATTAGAAGCTGCGAACATTTACATAAATGCCAGACCCATGCTCGTTGATATTACTGTTTCTCTAGGAGGAATTAAAGATTCTGCTTATCCCGCAGGCTGTAAATATTACCCTCAGGAATTAGTTTATGGAAAATACATTTATGATGGAACTCCAATAAATCTAGAGAAAATAAAATAGTTCTAATAAATGATGGACTCTGAAGAATTATTCAAAAAATTGAAAACATATTTTCCAAATAATTTAGATTTGATGAGACATCTTAATATACACGCTTGTTGGGAATATTTTATTGCTGATAAATCTACTAATGAAGAAGATTTCAAACTACACTATTTTTTGTATAAACAGCAAGAGAAAAAATTGGAAATGACAAGAGAAAATCCACAAATTAAACCAGATTTAATCTTATATTTCACTGAAAAAGCAATTTTGAATTTGATTAAAGGAAATCCGAGTGCTGAAGAATATTATTTACGGTATAGAGAAATAATGAATAATCCTAAGCCGGGAATAGAATTGGATAATAAAGTAAATAAGCCTCGATTGAAACTATGGCAAATGGGATATAAAAAGTGGCAATCTGATTTTAAATTTTAGCAACTTAGTAAAAAGTAATTTTTATATTAGTTAATATCACAATTTACTCTATTATAATTAATTAAAAAATTGATGAAATTGAATAAAGAAGATATCTGTTTTATGTCTGCATGGGAAATGAGAGAGAAGATAAAAAGTCAAGATCTCACTTCTCAAGAGATTACTGAAGCAATCATAGAAAGGATTGATAAATTGAATCCTATAATTAACGCATATTGCACTCCCACCTTCGATATTGCAAGAGATATGGCAAAAAATGCAGATGAAATGATCAGAAAAGATGAAAAGCTAGGATTATTACATGGTATTCCAATATCAATTAAGGATTTGTTTTCGACTAAAGGTATTAGAACGACGTTTGGAAGTTTGATCTATGAACATAATGTTCCTGAGCAAGATGACATCGTTGTAAAACGATTAAAGAAAGCAGGAATTGTTCTTCTTGGAAAAACTAATACACCAGAGTTTGGATATGCTGGGGTAACCCATAATTTTGTATTTGGTGAATCTCGAAATCCTTGGAATACAGAAAGGATACCAGGAGGATCAACTGGAGGTGGAGCTGCAGCTGTAGCTTCTGGTTTAGGACCTTTGGCTTTAGGAAATGATGGCGGCGGGTCAATAAGGATTCCTGCTAGCTGCTGTGGTGTTTTTGGACTTAAACCAAGTATAGGGAGAGTACCAGTATATCCTAGAATAGAACTTCACGCTGAATCTTATGTTCATGTAGGACCTATAGTTAGATTTGTAAAAGACGCTGCTTTAATGTTAGATGCTATAAAAGGACCTCATCATGGGGACAGATACAGCCTACCCGATGAAAAAATTAGCTATCTTGAAAATATTTCAAAAAAACCAGAGAAATTAAAAATTGGATATTCCTTGGATTTAGGATATGCTAAAGTGATTGATTCTGATATTGAGAAAAATGTTATTAACTCAGCTGAAAAATTTGAAGAATTGGGTTGGACTGTTGAAAAAGTGAACTTTAAAATGAGAAAACCAGAATCATCTTTTTATATTTTCTATACTGCTGATTATGCTTTTGATCTAAAATCAAAATTAAAGGATTGGAGAGAAAAAATTGATCCTGAATTAATTAAAATGGTGGACGCCGGATTTGGATATTCTGGTTTTGATATAATGAGAGCTATGAGTCAACGTACTAAACTTTATGAAATTTTTTATAAATTTTTCAAAAATTATGATATTTTAATAACCCCTACAACAGCTATTCCACCTTTTGAATTAGGAATCATGTATCCACCAAAAATCAATGGAAAAAATGTATCACCCACAGCATGGATGCCATTTACGTTCCCATTCAACTTTACAGGTCATCCCGCCGCATCTATTCCTTGTGGTTGGTCCAGTGAAGGTTTACCAACAGGAATGCAAATTGTTGGGAACAGATTCAATGAATTACTTGTGTTACAAGTATCACAAGCATTTGAAGAAATAGCACCTTGGCAAGAAAAAAGACCGAAATTTAATTAAGTCCCAAATTTACCAATTTTTTTTTAAAAATTATTATGATTTCATATTAGTAGTAGTAATATAAGAGGAATCTCCGATTGTAATACTCTTTTTAATTAAATCTTCTAAAATTGTAAAATCTCCAACAATACTCTCAGAAGAAATTATCTTTTTCAAATTAGCTCCATCACCAATAACCGATTCAGATAGGATACATTTTTCTAAAACTACGTTATCTCCAATAGATACATTTGGACCAATAACTGAATCAGTTATTTTAACATCTTTTCCAATAAAAACAGGAGGAACAATCTTTGAATCAACTATATGACCCGACTGATATAATTTCTCATATGTAGGATCCTGTATTTTTACTTCTGCTAGTAATAGACGATTACCAGCGATTAGACTCTCAGGACGTCCGAAATCCAAAATCTCTTTTTTCATCTCATTGATTTTAAATTTAAAACCCTCATCAATAAGCTTTTGAATGACTTGTGTAATAGTATGTTCCTGCCCATTTTCTAATGGAATTTGATTTTGTTCTTCCAATAATTCAAATAAGCGTGATGTCATACTCATTCCAAATAGATAAGCTCCAGATACAGCAAAATCTGATTTAGGATTTTTTGGTTTCTCAACAATATTTTTAACAATTCCAGCTCTGTCCAATTCGATTACACCATAAAACTGAGGATTCTCTACTTGCTTAACATTTATAATTCCGTCACAAATATCCTGATGAAAATTTAATAAAATTTGTGAATAATCCTCTATTGGAAGTCTATCACTTAAAAATACAAAACAATCATCATTTTGAGAAAGATCTTTAGCTAATAAAATCGCATCTCCAAGTCCACTAAAAAATGGTGTATCTGCTTCATATCCTAGTGGATCTTGTTTTATAAAATGGAGATTAAAATAATCTGAATGTTTTAATCTAAGATACTCTGTTATTTGTCTTTTTTTATAACCTACAATAAAACAAATATTAGTACCTTTAGGGAAAGAATTTTTCAACTTTATAAGAATATGATCGATTACCCTTTTCCCAGCGATCTTCAAGAAAGCCTTTGGCTTAGAATAAGTAAAAGGTTGTAATCTTTTGCCAACACCAGCAATAGGACAAATAAGCCACATTTAATATAGAAAAATAGTATCTAATTTTTAATATAAAAATTATAAAACTTGATAAAATAAAAAGTATTTTGAAATTTCCCTATAATTTCATAATATCTTAATTAATTTATCTAATATATCATAATATTCTGCTTCTTTTTGTTTTTCTTTAAGGTTGCTTTTTAATTTTCTAATATAATAATTATCTGAATTTGTTCTTTGTGCCCCGTGTACCAATTTATTTATAGCAACTCTTATTTTCTCATCTAGGAATTTAGGTGGAATTTCTTTATACTTGTTAATTAAAATCTTTTTCTCGCTATAATTCGTTGATTTTTTCTCTTGTTCTGATAATGAAATCACTATTGAATTTAAGTTTTTTATCCACATTTCAATTTTTTCAAAATCACCTTTTAGATAAGTTCTTTGGTTCAACCAGGCATTGAATTCTATTATTTGTTGCAAAAATTTATCTCTTTCAGAATTTTCATTTGTTTTTTCCCCCTCTTTTTTAACAATATCTCGAATCTTCTTCTTTTTTAACTCTTGAACTTCCTCTTTTGAAAGTTGCTTAAAGGCTTTTTCTTTTTTAATTCTTTGCTCTTTCGAATCCTTTTCATTAAGCCATTTATCGATCGACATCTTATTTCTCAATTATATTAAATACCTATATTAATAATTTGTTTACTATTAAGTATTTAACAGAAATGATTATGGTTTTCTTACATTCAATTTTGGATAAATTAAAATTAAGAATGAATTTTTATAATTATTAACAATATGAGCATTAAAGGAATTATTTTTGATTTTGGTTTTACCTTATTCTACTTCAACAATCCTTCTGTTGAAAGATATTATGAATGTTTTAAAAAAGGTTTGTTAAAATCAATTGATATTTTAAAAGAGAAACTGATCTGGAGTGAGGACTTGTCGAGTGAGATGTTTATTCAGAAATTTGCGACAAGAAGACAACATTATTTTAGAAAAAGCATAAAAACCAAAACAGAATTTCCAACGTCCTTGATTTTTCAAAATGTTTTAGAAAAACTAAAAGAAGAAAACATTGTTACTGATATTGAAAATATAGATGAGAAGATATATACTAAATTAGCTGAAATTTATCATTCATGCGAGGAAGATGAGTGGGAACCTTTTGACAAAACGAGAGAAACATTAGAAAAATTAGTAGAAAAAAAAGTTAAAATAGCATTAATTTCTAATCATCCACATCACCAAACTATTGAAAATGTATTAAAAAAACATGGTTTAGCAAGATATTTTGATTATATTCTTACGTCTGCAAAATATGGAAAAAGAAAACCAGATCCTAACATATTTCTCTACACTATCGAAAAGATGGGATTAAAAGATCATTCAAATTCTGTGATTATGTGTGGAGACGAATACGCCGATATAATTGGAGCACAAAGAGCTAATTTACAATTCATTTTACTTAAAAGAAAATATAAGTTTCCTTTTGAAAAAGAAATTAATATATCAAATCTAAGAAAAATCAATAATATTTCAGAAATCTTGGATATTGTTGAGTAAATCAAATAATAATTAAGAAATTTATATAGTAGTGGCCCGGGGGGGATTTGAACCCTCGATCTCCAATATGAAGCGTAAATCGCTTCCTAAATCTGGCTCCGCAAGCCAGCGCCCTATCCGCTCTAAATCTCAGGATAAGATCCCAAAATTTACTAGACTACCGGGCCATTGATATCTTGTATGTAATTCTTAATAATTATTAATTCTCTATAATAATTACCTTATTATTCTTTATAGTTAAAATTATGTATAGTAATTATTGTGTTATTTTTGATATGGATGGCGTTCTAGCAGATACAGGTCCTATTCATTTTGAAAGCTGGGTTAAATTGGCTAGAGAAATTGGTATAAAATTTACAAAAGAAATGTTTGAAGATACCTTTGGTCAGCAGTCACCCTTTATCACTCGTAAATTAGTAGGTCCAGAAGTAGATGAAGTTCTTGTTGAAAAATGGGCTAATCTTAAAGAGTCCTATTATCGTGAAATGGTAAAAGAAAAGTTAATTCCTTTACCCGGAGTATTAAGAATTATAAAAGATTTAAAATCAAAAGGTTTCAAATTGGCTGTAGGTTCAAGTGGTCCGCCTGAAAATGTGGAGTTATTATTATCTCAGCTAAAAATCAAATCTTATTTTAACATGATTATTACAGCAGCTGATGTTAAGGATGGCAAACCTGAACCAGATGTGTTTCTAAATGTTGCTAAAACTTTAAACATCAATCCTAAAAATTGCATAGTTATTGAAGATGCTCCTGTTGGTATAGAAGCAGCTAAACGAGCAGGAATGATTTCAATAGCCCTTAAAACAACACATAATAAAGAAGAACTTTTTGGTGCTAGTATAATTATCAAGGATCTATCAGAGATCAGCATTACCGATATTATAAATCTATTTGAGTAGAATTGTAGTATTTGATAAAATGAAATTTTATATTTTTTATAATAATAGTTCAATTATATTAAATTCTTAAAACATTAATCAAAAAAGTGTTAATTTTATGGTAAAAACAAAGGTAACAGAAATGCTGGGTATAAAATATCCAATTTTCTGTGGAAATATGATGAATATTAGTTACCCTTCTTTTGCCGCTGCATGTTCAAATGCAGGTGCCTTAGGAATTATGGCTTCTGTGATGTACAGAAAACCAGAAGAATTACGAGAAGCAATTATAGAACTGAAATCTTTAACAGATAAACCAGTTGCAGTAAATGTAAATTTATTTCCCATGTTAAAACCAATTAAACAAATTGATCACGTAAAAGTAATGTTAGATGAGGGAATTAAGATTATCGAGACTTCTGGTCATCAAGCACCTGATAAATATATTCCTCTATTTAAAGAACACCAGGTCACTTGGATTCACAAATGTGCAGGCACAAGGTATGCGCAAAAGGCAGCTTCATTAGGCGCTGACATTGTAGAAGTAGTAGGTTGGGAAAATGGTGGTGCAACAGGACGTTATGATATTGGAACATTAGTATTAACACCTGCTACTATCGATGCGATAGACATACCTGTTGTCGCGGGTGGTGGTATCTCGGATGGTAGGGGTGTTGCTGCAGTTTTAGCATTAGGAGCACAAGCAGCACTTATGGGAACTCGTATCATGGCTACTCAAGAATGTCCTATCCATGATAATTTAAAACAAGCTTTCAAAAATGCTTCGATCTATGATACTATGATTATTATGCGATCACTTAATGCTACTCATCGAGTATGGGATAATCAAGCAGCACAGAAAGTCATAGAGTTAGAGAATTCTA
>JAEOTV010000154.1 GCA_016839635.1 Promethearchaeota archaeon
AGTTCTGGGAATTCACTTTTTTCAATTGGTAAAAAGTTAGCACGAGTAATTTTTAACATTTCATTTAACCAACTTCTTAATTGTATAAATAGTTCTTTTAAATATATTTTAAAATTAATTATCAGTTAAATTCCTTATTAAATGAAAAAAGTCTTCAATTCATTTTTTAATTGAATAAAATCAATAACCTTTATAAATATTCTATAAATATAATATGCATAAGACGCATATATTTATTTCATTTAATCATGGAAATCTTACCATCTTTAAGCAATATAAAGCGTTTACGTAAAAAATTAAATATTACCCAAAAAGAGTTGGGAGAAGAATTAAATATTCCACAGTCAACAATATCTAGAATTGAAAATGGAACTATAGATCCTCCATATTCTAAAGTAAAAAGAATTTATGAATATCTTGAGAACCAGCGTAAGATAAGAGAAAAATCTAAAAAGCATGCTGAAGACATTATGGTCGAGACCATTATATCTATCAAATCTCATTCAACTATAAGAAAAGCAGTAGATTTAATGAATGAATATGAAATCTCGCAATTACCTATAATAGAAAATAATCAGAATTTAGGAAGTGTTACATCAAAAAAAATACAGAGATATATAACAGACACTCCAAAAGTTATTAATATGGATGTATCGCTTATAAAAGAACTGCCTTTTCCAGAAATTGATAGGTCTTGGAGTGCAAAGGATATTTCCGATTTACTTTTGAAGTATCCCGCTGTTCTAGTTAAAGAAAAAAATGTTTATTGTGGAATAATCACTGATTCAGATCTTCTTAGATTATCTAACAAAAAATGAGAAATTATGTTAATTATTTCAAATTTCCAAGGTAAAAACAATATATTTGCATATTTTCATTACTTAATTTAAAAAAGAATAATTTTTTAATACTATATTGTTTTTTAAAGATTAGATTTGACGATTGAAAAGATTCTTCAAAGGATTAATGGTTTACTAAAAAAAGCTAATTACGAAACCTTAGCACTTGGTAATTTTGCTAGTACAAAGAGTAAATTCTGTTTTGATCTTTTAGTTAGAAAGGATGATTTAATATTTAGTGTTAAAATCTTTCCCAATATTGATAACTTAAATCAAGATATAATTCGTGATATTAAATCTCTATCCTTAATCCTCAAATCAAAACCTCTTTTAATTGGGGTCAGAAATCGGTATCAAAAATTAGAAGATAACACAATTTATGTAAGAGAAGGCTTACCCTTTATAACACTTAATACATTTGAGAATATTCTTAATGATAATTACCCTCATATTTTAGCAAGAAGAGGTGGCGGAGTAGTATTTTTAGATGGCACATTAATGAAAATTTTGAGAGAAAAGCGTTCAATAACGAGAAAAGAATTATCGGAAGTCTTAGGAGTGACTAAACGAACAATTTGCTCATATGAAAACGAATCTATGAGACCTTCTGAGAAAATTGCTAAAAAATTATTAGAAATCTTGGATAATACTGCTTTATGTAAAAAAATCAATGTTTTTGGATGGAGCATTAATGATAATATAGAAGAAAATGAAATATTGGAAGAAAAAGAATTAAGTAATTTTGAATCTCATGTTCAAGATATAATAAAAGATATTGGGCTTTCTTCTTATTGGTATAAGAAAGGATCAGTTCCATTTAAATTATCTTTATACTCTCATTCTGATAAAATAAAATTAGATGGATTTTATCCTCTATTTTCTGGTATATCAGAAGAACAAGGTAAAATTAATGAAATGAGCTTTCAATGCTTAAAGATGTTCACAGATTTATTCCATAAAACTTCGCTTTTCATCATAGATAATGATATTAAAATTCCTGAACCGTTTAAAAAAACAAATATTTCTATTGTTAAAATTAAAAATCTAGAAGAAATAGATAATGAAGAAGAGTTCATCGAACTCATTCAAGATTCATGAGGATGAAACAGAACTAATATGTGGGATAGACGAGGCTGGTAGAATTTATTTCTCTTCGAATTAAATGTTAAAAGGCTCTGTCTTAGGCCCTATGGTTATATGTGGAATTTGCTTCAAAAGATCAAAAATCAATCTATTATCTGAAATAGGTGTTAAAGACTCAAAAAAATTATCTCCTAAAAGTAGGAGTAAATTAGCAAAACTCTTACAAGATTATTGTTACTCAAAAAAAATACTTGTCATCAGTCCACAGGAAATCGATGAGAGAGAAAGTAAAAAAATTACATTGAATCGGCTTGAAGAATTAAAAATGGCAGAAATTATCAACATATTGACACCAGATGTTATTTATATAGATGCTGCTGATGTAAATGAACAGAGATTTGGAAACTCTATAAAAAAATTATTGAATTATACTCCAAAAAAAATTATATCTAAACATAAAGCTGATGATCTATACCCAGTAGTCTCAGCAGGATCTATAATGGCTAAAGATAAAAGAGATACTCTAATTGAAGAACTGCATAAAAAATATGGAAATTTCGGCTCAGGATATCCTTCTGATGTCAGAACAACTCAATTTCTTAGAGATTATGTAAAAAAGAATAAGAAAGCTCCAATAATCGCAAGAAAATCATGGGATACTACTAAAAGAATAATAAATGAAATAGTTTCATCAAAAAAAATAACTGATTTTCTTAATTAATCACTTTTTTTGACTATTAATACAATATGATTTGCAGCATATTTCCGGATATTTATATTGTCTAAAATTTTGTATCCTGCTTTTTCGAGTGTCGTTTTCTCGTGTGCAAATGTAATTTCAGATTTTTGAATACTGTCAATTGATTGAGACTTTATTGCAAGAATTAAAATTCCCCCATTCTTTAAATAATAATTGCAATTTTCTAATGCAATTTCAGCTTGCCGTGGTTGTGCAACATCTTGGTAAATTAAATCTACTTGAGTAAATATGTATTTTGCATAACTATCTGGAAAACGTGCATCTCCCAAAATTGGAATAATATTTTCCCTATTTGAGATATTTTGGATCAATTGCCTTATACTTCTTTCAGCAAACTCTACACCATAAATTATTCCAGAATTTAAAATATCCGAAAGATAAGAAATTGTAGTACCTGAAGATGCTCCTAAATACAAACATTTTAAATTTTTTGATAAAAAGTTTGTGAGGGGGTTTTCTAAAATTAATGCTGCTAATTTACTTCTATATGGATCCCATTCTCGATATTCTATGCCTTTATAGGTTAATAATTTCTCTCCGTATATTCTTTTACCTATGTCAAAATTCTTTGTATAGAGTTTTAATCGTTCTTGAGGTCCTGAAATAAAAACGTTGGAAAATTTAGGATGATTTCTAATCTCAATTTTTGACATTTTTTACCCTGTTTTTTATCTTATCTTTTTTTCATTGATTTTTTTTTCTTACTCTTTACTATTGGCGCTTTTTTAGGAGGATTTGGATATTTAATTTCAATTTCTTTAATTTTTTCTTCAATTCCCTGTAATAACTTATCACCGATAAATTCACCATTGAAATAGTCTATTTTAGCTGCAACACCAATCTTTCCTGCGATAACCCTAGCAATCTTACCTCTTATCCATGGTTTAGCAGACCTGATTTGATTCCATTGAAATATTAAACCATGCTTCGGTCTTTTCTCACCTGTTTTAAGAAATCGATACAATGCTTTTTCTGCGCCTAATAATTGAATTCTCGATGCCGGCATATATGCTAATTTTTGCAAACTACCCGCCTTCGCTATTAATTTTGCACCAATTAAGGAGCCGATTAAAGAGTTAATGTTAGGAGCAAATTTTTCTAGTAATTCTTCTAAATAATTCTCTAATTCTGAGCGATAATTATCTAATGAAATAATTTGATCAGCATAATTCTGTATCATAGAGAGATCAATACTTGCGCCCATTGAGCCCAAAGCGTATTGCTCTAAAGCTTTAATTTTCCTTTCTTTTAAATCTACCTTATTTTTAATATTATCAAACGTAAAATTTTCTCTAGATCCCAAATTTCGAATTAAATTAGCTAAGATAATGTTATCTTCAATAATTTTATCAGTTAGTTCAGGAAAATGTAATCCATACCATTCTCTAAGATGACTTGAAAAGAGGCTTATTGATTTTTTAATCACATCTAAAACTGTTATAATTTGAATAACCATATTATCTGAATGCCCGCTTACCTCACTAACTTTTCTTCTTGTTAATTTTTCGCTTATCTCTTTATATTGTTTGAGGATTTCTTCACTTGTTTTATTTATTCCAACTTTTTTTAAGTGGTTTTCTAGATTTAAACGAAAAGCTTTGAGTTCTAGCGATTTGCTCTCGAAAATAGTCTTATAACTTAATTTTTCTGAGGTAATTGATTCTAACTTCGGATTATCAAAGATTAATTCATCAAAACCAACATTTTTCAAATCTAATAAAAAGTCCTCATATATTTTTAGAATAATCTTATTATCTACTGCATTATAAAATTCAATTATTTTCTCGGTATTATCATCAAAATCAATAAAATTTAAGATATTCCCAGACTCATCAAGTGAAAAAATCCCTATTAAAGTATCTGCTATGTACGACTTCATTTTGATTGGACTATTTATGCTTATTTTTCCTTCATTAATAATTATTATAAAACTATAATCATTATTGTCTTTTAAAAAATGCTAGAAGTAAATCTTTCTGGTTTAAAATTAAACTCTCCTATTATCTTAGCATCAGGTATTTTAGGAGTTTCTTTTTCTTCAATGAAAAGAGTTATTGATGCGGGAGCAGGCGCCGTTACCACGAAATCTATTGGACCAAAACCAAGAAAAGGATACAAAAATCCATCCGTAATTGAGATATCTCCAGGTACTTTTATAAATAGTGTCGGGCTTGGTAATCCTGGAATAAATGAGTTTATCCATGAAATAGGAGAAATAAAAAAGCATAAAATACCATTAATTGTGAGTGTTTTTGGAGATACTAATAAGACTTATCTAGATGTGGCTTTAAAAGCTGAAAATGCAGGAGCAGACGCGATTGAGATCAATATTTCTTGCCCCCATGCTGAAGTATCTTCTATAGGAATTAATAAAAATTTAACCTATAAAATTGTGAAATTTCTTAAAGAAAGCCTTAAAGTTCCTCTTTTTGTAAAATTAAATCCTAATGTAACTGATATAACCGAAATAGCCTTAGCAGCTCAGAAAGGAGGCGCAGATGGAGTAGTAGCCATAAATACCTTATCAGCATTGAAAATAGATATCAATACGAAAAGACCCATTTTATCCCATGGAAGTGGTGGGCTTTCTGGGAAGGCAATTCATCCTATAGCTATAAAGAAAGTATATGATTTGTATAAAGCCTTAAAAATCCCAATAATTGGATGTGGAGGAGTAGATTCCTGGCAGGATGTAGTAGAATTCTTTTTGGTTGGGGCTTCCGCAGTACAAATTGGAACAGCTTTATATAAAGGAACTGAAATTATCAAAAATATTAATGATGAAATAACTCGATATCTAAAGAATAATGAATATTCATCTATTAATGACATAAAAGGATTAGCTCATCAATTTAAGACTCAAGAGGTGCCTGATTTTGACTGAAAATACCATAGAGACTGTAAGAGTACAGAAAATAATTGATGAATGTAAAGATGTTAAAACCTTTTATTTCAACATGAAAAAAAACAACAATCAAAACTATATTAAACCGAAACCGGGACAATTTGCTATGATTTGGGTACCTGGTGTAGATGAAATTCCAATGTCTATATCTGGGTGTGATAATAATGGTAATTGGGCAATTACAGTAAAAAATGTTGGAGAGTGCACAGATGCTATATGTAAATTAAACATTGGAGATTATATCGGAGTAAGGGGGCCTTTAGGGAATCATTTTAAACTTCCAAATGATAACTCAAAAGAGATCTTCTTAATTGGTGGTGGAATAGGTATGGCTCCTCTAAAATTCCTCTCTATTGAACTTAATAATAGAAAAAAAAGATATAAAATCATAGAAGGTGCCAAAATAACTGATGAACTAATGTTTATGGATTATTTTCAAGAATCTAAACCAAATCACACTGAAGTCCATTACTGTACTGATGATGGAAGCTATGGAATTAGAGGTAATACATCTGATGTGTTTAAGGAAATGTTAAAAGAATTTAACGATAAACAATCTTCAACTATAATTGTATATACATGTGGTCCAGAAATCATGATGTACAAATTATTTCAAATATGTCATAAGTACGGTATAGAATTTTATGCAAGTCTTGAAAGAATCATGAGGTGTGGTTGTGGATTATGTGGATTATGCACTTTAGATCCAATAGGGGTGCTCGTGTGTACAGATGGACCAATTTTTAATTCAGAAATGCTAAAAAAAATTCAGGATTTTGGGAAATTTCAAAGAGATTTCACAGGAAAAAAAATCAATATTATGTGATTTTGCTTATAGAACAATGGCTTTAAATCAAAAATTATTAACATAATGTCTAAATATATTACTTGAAAATATAAGATCTTTTAAGTTAAAACATATTATTTTCCACCTTAAAATATAATGGGTTCCTTAGAATCTGATAATTCTGAAAAAATTAAAAGAATTTCAAGAGAAATCATAGATTATTTGATTAATAATCCCGAAACACCCCGTGAAAAAATAACAAATATTAAAGGAAGAATAGGTAAAAAATATAAATATACTAGGGTAATAAAAAACGCTACTATCTTAGATTATGCAACATTAAAAGAGAAAAATAAAATAACTCAGATTCTGAAAAGAAGAAAAACCCGAACTTTATCCGGAGTATCTGTCATAGCTATTATGACTAAACCTCTTCCATGTCCTGGAACATGTATATATTGTCCCGGCCAAGATTCTCAACCAGGAGATAAAGTTGCTCAGAGTTATACTGGTCGCGAACCCGCTGCTATGAGATCTATTCATAGTAATTACGATCCGTACTTACAAGTTCAAAGTAGAATTAATGATTTAGAAGCTATAGGGCATACAATTGATAAAATTGAATTAATCATTATGGGAGGTACATACTTATCTGCTGATCCAAAATATCAAGAAGAATTTATAAAAGGAGCATTGGAAGGAATAATCGAACAAAGAGTAAATACTTTAGAAGAAGCCAAAAAACTTGCTGAAAGCTCCAAAAAGCGTCTTATAGGGATAACAATAGAGACAAGACCGGATTATTGTAAAGAAAAAGATGTAGATCGAATGTTAGAATTTGGGACAACTCGGGTTGAGATTGGAATACAAACGGTTTATGATGAAATATTTGAACTCGTAAAGAGAGGGCATACTACTTTAGATAGCATAGAAGCTATAAGAATTGCTAAGGACGCGGGATTAAAAATAAATGCACATATTATGCCCAATCTCCCTGGTTCTAGTTATTCAAAAGACATAGAACTATTTAATGAATTGTTCTCCAACTCAGATTACCGTCCAGATATGTTAAAAATATATCCTACACTTGTAATTGATGGTACTGAATTATATAATTGGTGGAAAAAAGGAAATTATACTCCTTATTCAGATAAGGAATTAATTAATTTAATCGCAACCGTTAAAAGGAATCTTCCTCCATATGTACGAATTCAAAGAATAATGAGAGATATCCCTGCCAATTTAATAGAAGCAGGATGTAAAAACAGTAATTTAAGACAACTTGTTCAAGAAAAATTAAAAGAAATAAATGAAACTTGTAAATGTATTAGATGTAGGGAATATGGGATTAGTAAAAGAAAACAAATTATTGACGATAACTCTTTTGATGATATTGCATTATATAGACTAAATTATGAAGCATCTCATGGTAATGAGGTGTTTTTATCTTTCGAAAATAAAGTGGAGGATTATTTAGCTGGATATCTTCGATTAAGGCAACCATCTGAATATGCTCACAGACCAGAATTAAATGATGGGAAAACAATGATTGTAAGAGAAATTAAAGTAGTGGGTGAACTTGTTCCAAAAGATTCAAAACCGAACTATTACTCTCAAATTCAACATCGAGGATTTGGAAAATTATTGATGGAATATGCTGAAAAGATATCCTCTGACGATTTTGATGCAAAAAAAATAGCAGTTATTAGTGGTTTCGGAGTTAGGGACTGGTTTTATGAAATGGGATATAAACTAGATGGAGTTTATGTATCTAAAATCCTTTAGTTTTCAAATTTAAATTAGCTCATAATACAATTAATATATTTTTAAACTTTTTATACAACATTATTTTAAATACTCGTTAAAATCGTAAAAATGATATAATAAATATCCCTTCTTGGTAATCGTGGACTTTCTTACAAAAAAGATCTTAAAAAACTTTGATTTTATTTAAAAAAATTTATCTTTTTAGACCTTTTTATATAAAATATAAGAATATAAAATGACAAAAATTTTTGAGTAATGAATGAGAATGCCTTCACAAAAACCTTTATCAAAGAAGAAAATAACACAACAAACAATTTCAATTACCCCAAATCTTAAAGAACGAATTGATAACTATGTCATAGAAAATCAAGAAAAACATCCAGATGATAAGAGGTTCAAAAGTGTTTCTGCTTTTTATAATCATGTATTAAACAAAACACTAGATTGTTTTGAAAAGGGAAAAAATTTGGACGATTTTGAAAATTATGTGGACAGTGAATTCAGGAATTTTTTTGATAGAATCTCTTTTAAGGCTACAATTCCATATTATGAGGAAGCAATTAAAACAAATAAATATATAAATCCTACACTTGAGAAAATTCCATCCTTTTTCTTAACAATTAGGCGATTTTACATGAAAATGATGGAATCTCGTGATATCTTTAGTATCCAAAATACAGTAAGTCGAATCAAAAATTATTTGGTATCAAATAATTTAACAAAAGAATTTAAGATAGATCTATTTACTGGAAAGAGTCCTACAGATTTATCAGGAGTCTTTGAATATTCAGGTATTTATAAAAATTTAAGTTATGATACTTGTAAATATACTTCTGCATTTTTTGGGATATTAGGAATAAGAGTAAATAATATTGTATATTCAGAAAAAGATTGCTATTATAGATTTGATTTAAAAGCAACTGATTTGTTTTTCCGGGATGATCTAGTGAAGTCTGAGAGAATTATGTTAATGAATGAAAATATTTCTCATTTTATTAATTACTGCAGAATTCTCAATGATAAAGATTATTATTTATGGATGAAAATGGCTGAAGATAAGAACATTATTCTTTGTTTTAACAACGATGAAACTCAAAATAGATGGATGAATTTAATTGAAAATGAAATAAGAAAATTCTCAGATAAAGATGATAATAGACTCCAAATTTTAAAAATTTTTGAAAAATTGCATTGGATTGATATTGAAAACGAAGATGAACTATTTTTTTATATAAGATTATCAGATTCGAAATATCAATATGAAAAAGAGTATTTAATGAAGATTCTTTCAAAAAACTCCCAAATCTTCTATGAAAATGGAGGATATTATTTGA
The DNA here is from genome assembly GCA_016839635.1 of Promethearchaeota archaeon. Next base: position 9,476 of record JAEOTV010000154.1, read on the forward strand.
AAGATTTAAACTAATTAAAATCGCGAATGAATACTTAAAAAATTAAAATAAAAAAAGGTGGATCTCGTCCTCCTTAACCCTCCTATTTTCTCCCTTTTTTACCTTTATGGTAAGGCTCTCCTGTCATCCCCTTGATCTTTATCGTTATAAAGTGCCCACATATATTTTTTCAAGAGTATATTTAAAGGTTAGTATTAACTTTCTTCTTTGATAAATATAATCGTGGGTAACCCCAAAAAGAAAATATATAAGAATTATATGCGCAAATCATAATTAAACAAAAATGTATTTTGTAAAGATTTATTCAATTATAAAAATTCATTAATATTGGGTAAAAGATTGATAAATCAAATTTTTCATCTAACATAAATTTAAAAATTATATAAAATTTAAAAAGACATGAGTAATAGAAAATACCTTTCAAATAAGAAAACTGCCCAACAAACAATTTCAATATCACCAGCTCTTAAAGATTGGATAAAAAGATATGTAAATGTAAAAAACAGGAAGGATCCTAATGATGAGAGATTTAAAAGCGTAAGTTCGTTCATTACTTATATTTTGGATAATATTATGAAACTTTTTAAAGAAGGAAAAACCATTGAAGATTTTAAAAGGGTAGAAGATCAAGTTTATAAAGATTTTTTTGATAAATTTACGTTTAAAGCCACAATCCCACTTTATGATATGGTAGCCGAGAGTAATAGATATGCTGAAATTTCTTTTGAATTTATTACACGATTTATTATGGCGGTGTATCATTTTTATCGAAATATTTATTTAAAGGAAAAGAGTCCTGAAGGTTGGAAACTAATATTTGAGCGGTTCAGAAATAGGACATATCCTTCTAATATCACAAAAGAACTCAAGCTTGAGATTTTTCCTGAAATTAATAAAAATTATGGGACAGGTTATTTGGAGTTTGTTGGTAAGCAGAGAAATTTACATTTCGAAAATTGCAAATTTTTCGCGGGTATATGTGGCATTTTAGGTATAAAGGTCACTGATTTTCATTATTCTTCTAAAGATTTTTATTGTAGGCTTGATTTAATAGAGACCCCTCTCGCGTTTAGAGAAGAATTAGCTAAGAAAGAAAGAATAAAACTATTACAAGAGAATGTAAATTTTATTATCAACTATAATAGAATGCTCTCTGATAAAGATAAGTTCTTATGGATGAATTTAGCAGAGGATAATGACGTATTTGTATGTTTTAGGAGCAAAAATGTATTTAATAAATGGATTAAAGCCATCGAGAATGATTTAAATAAATTTGGTACACAAGAAGATTTTCTTAACAAAATATTACAATTCTTTAATAAACTTCATTGGATTAGAATTGAAAATATAAAAGACCTTTCTTTTAGAATCGAGCAATCTCTCGAGAAAGATAATAAACAAAAAGGTTTTTTACTAGAATATCTTTCACAATATTCAGAAATTTTTCAAAACGATGAGATTTATCAATTAAAAAATGTTTAACTCTAACCTTCAATTAAGTTTATTAGCTTATGGAGGTGTTTGCCCAATAAATATTGATCCTGAACTTATTAGGATTGAAGATGGACAAATTTTGGTATCTTTGTTGGGATCTTATGTTAATTTAAATTTCAGGTTATAGTGTCAGATTTGTTGATCTCCCAAAAGCATTTCAGGAGGATATTATTGCCAGATATTGTTATAAAAATATTTGAAATGAATTTCCTTTAATATTGGCTGTTAAATATTTAAAATAATCTATATTAAAATATCCTAAACCTTTTTTGAAAATAATTATAAGATTTATTACTTCACAATTTTAATATTTGACTATCATGGAAGAATTTAACTATGAAAAATTAGGTTTAAAGTGTGGATTAGAGATCCATCAACAGCTTGATACCAAGAAAAAACTATTCTGTAGGTGTCCTGCTAAATTACAAGGAACTCGTGAACCAGACTTCACAATTAAACGAACTATGCGTCCAGTTCTAGGAGAATTAGGTGTTTATGATAATGCAATGCTAACAGAATACGAAAAGGGAATGGGTATAGTGTATGAAGGTTATAACGATGTGGTATGTACATATGAACAGGATGATACTCCTCCTTTTTCCTGTAATTCAGAAGCAAGAAATGTAGCATTACAAATTGCAATGCTATTGAGTGCCAATATAATTGAAGAAATGCATGTTTGTAGAAAGAACTATCTAGATGGTAGCGTTCCAAGTGGCTTTCAAAGAACTATGATTTTAGGCACGGATGGTTATGTAACTCTAGAAAGTGGTAAAAAAATTCGGATAGACATCTTAAGCTTAGAGGAAGAAGCTGCGAGAAAAATTAAAACCGAAAACAAAATGAATTTTTTTCGTTTAGATCGATTAGGAATTCCTTTAGTAGAAGTAACAACCAAACCTGATATAAATACACCTGTTGAATGTCGTGAGTGTGCAGAAAGAATTGGATTACTTTTATGGTCAACAAATGTTAAAAAAGTTCTCGGTTCAATAAGGCAAGACGTTAATGTAAGTATTGAAGCAGGAACCAGAATTGAAATAAAGGGTGTTCAGAAATTAGGATGGATTCCTATCCTAATCAATCATGAGATTTCGCGTCAATTACGACTCCTTGAAATAAAGGAGGAACTTGAAAAAAGAAAACTGGCTGAAAAAAGTATTCCAAATAAACCGGTTGATTTAACTAACACATTAGCCAAAACCAACTCCAAATTTATTGCGAATGGTATTAAATCAGGAAAGAAGCTCTATGGAATCAATTTCAAAGGATTCAAAGATTTATTTGGAAAAGAATTAATGCAAGATTATAGATTTGGTACTGAAGTAAGTAGTAAAGTAAAAATAATCTCAGGTTTAAAAGGAATAATTCATTCAGACGAAGATCTCAGTAAATATAAATTAACTGTTGATGATGTCAAAAAAATCAAAGAAGAATTAAACTCCAGTGAAAAGGATTGTTTTGTATTAGTAATAGGAACTACAAAGGAAGTAAATAAAGCCATGGATGTTATAATTAGTAGAATAAATTTTGCCTTTAAAGGTGTGCCCCCTGAGACCAGAAAGGCTCTTGAAAATGGAAATACAGAATTTTTGAGAGAACTTCATGGAGGAGCAAGATTATATCCTGATACGGATTCAGAAGCTATTTTTAATTTAGGGGAAGAAATCAATGAAATAAGAAAATCGCTCCCAGAATATCCATGGGAAACCATAAAAAAATATTCAAAAAAATACAGGACTGAAGAAAGAATAATAAAAGACCTAATTTTTACGGGAAAACTCAATCTATTTGATAATTTAATAGAATTATATCCTGCTAATCCTTCATTAATTTTCACAACTCTATTAGAGACTACAACTGCTTTACGAAGAGAAGGGAAGAATATAGAAGATATAGCTGATGACATTTTTTATGAAATCTTTAATTTACTAAAAAAAGGAAAAATCAGTAAAGAAGCTATTGAAGATATATTGAGACTTAAAGCAGATTCTCCAGAACTTTCTATTGAGCTGATTTTAAAGAATTTAAAGATTGAAAGTATATCTGTAGATGATCTCAAAAAAATAATAGATGAAATTATTAAGAAAAACTTAAATCTAATAAAAGAAAAGCAAATGAGAGCAAAAGGACCATTAATGGGAGAAGTCATGAAAAGAGCTCGAGGAAAAATTGATGGAGCTGTAATATCAAGGGAATTAGAAAATTCTATAAAAGCAATATTAAAGGAGATGAAATAATTGAGTGAAAAACTTAAAGGTTATAGAGGAGAAGGTAAAAAACTTCTAGAAAAGAATAAATTAGAAATATGGGACATTGTCCAAATTACCACTGAAAAAACTCAATATGAAGGTATTATTTTACCTAGAATTGAACATTCAGCCCCAAATTTCATTAACATTAAATTAGAAAACAATTATAATATTGGGGTTAAGGTTTCTGAAATCCAAGAAATCAAAAAGATTGGAAAAAGAGAAGCGTCTTATAAAATACCCCAAAAAGAATTTCCATACAATAAAGATCTCCCTAATGTAAAATTATTGGGAACTGGTGGAACTATAGCATCAAGGTTGGATTATACTACAGGAGCAGTGATTCCTTCCTTTACTCCAGGAGAATTATACAGTGCTGTTCCAGAATTGGCAGAAATATGTAATCTTGAATGTGAAATCGTATTTGAAATTCTTTCTGAAAATATGAAACCTGAATATTGGCAACAATTAGCAGAAAAAATTAAAGAAGCAGCAAATTCAGGAATCGAGGGGATTATGATTAGTCATGGAACTGATACAATGTCATTTACTAGTGCTGCTCTTTCATTCATGCTAAAGGATCTATCAATCCCCGTTGTTTTAGTTGGAAGTCAACGGAGTTCTGATAGACCTTCCTCTGATGCTGCTTTAAACCTAATGAATGCTGCAGTCGTAGCAAATTCAGATATTGCAGAAGTTGTAGTGTGCATGCTCGGATCTGCATCTCACGATTATGGATTAAT
>JAEOTV010000021.1 GCA_016839635.1 Promethearchaeota archaeon
ACTAAGGGTGCTTTCATTTGTCCTATTGGGATTTTATCCATTAGGCTTTCAATTGAGTTAGAAAAAATCGCCATAACTGCAAAACCAGATAAAAAACTGCACATAAAAGATAATTCTTCTTCCTCTACTCTCAACATAACTTCTTCGAGTTTCTTGAAATTTCTGCAATCCATAACATATAATTTCATGAAATCAGGGATATCAAATTCATAGTTGGGGGAATAACCTTTAATATTATAATCTGTCTTACAGGGATAGGGAAATAGCTTTATAGCAACTTTTGTAAATACCCCAAGTCCTGATTTTGTGCCCGCCCACCCTCTCATAATTCCACGCAAACTAGGGCCTGGACCATCTCCATGAAAAAAATCTGGGTTGTTTTTTAAACCAAAAGACCCGAGTTTCATAATTTCTCCGTCAGGTAAGACCCATTCTACAGCTAACACATTTCTTGCACTATGTCCGGTAGAGGGAGATGTAAATCCCGGACCGTTCATACTCGTGGCACTAGCTAATGGAGAGACCATAGGACCTGCCCCAGGCATGTGACAGTTTAAATTAAGCTTCATTATTTCAACTTGAAGCTGTGCACCACTCACATATGGCTCAATAACAGCATAAAGGTTTTTTTCATCAATTTTTACAATTTTATTCATCCTACGCATGTCAAAAATAATACAATTATCCTTAGAGGGTTGATTCCATGGTCCTAAACCTGTAGATTGCACTTTAAATGAGATATCATGCTTATTACATAATTTTACAAGTTTTTGAACTTCTTCTGTTGTTGAAGGTAAAATTACCGCTTTAGGAACGTGAGAAAAGGGTATTGGTTCTTTACCCTCCATATAATTAAAAATTTCCATACACCAGTTATAAGCATACACATTAGTAATAACGTCACCATCATCAATATTACCTACGCCCACAACGCCTTCAAATTCTTTAAATACTTCTTTCTCCAAGACCATTAAGTTACCTCCATCGAAGATTCTTTAATTGATTTATTCGATGATTCTATTGCCATAAATAATAACTCACTTATATCATAAAACTTCAAATTTGAACCCCTTTCAACGATTCCATCATTCAAGTTTGTAGAGCAAAAAGGACAAGCTGAAGTTATTATTTCTGCTCCTGTATCCTCTGCTTCCTCAATTCTACTTGTAGCAGTTTTAATAGCAAATTCTGGAAAAGCTGATTTTACACCTCCTCCAGCACCACAGCAATAAGAATACTCTTTTATTCTTTCCATTTCTATGAAATTAAGACCTGGTATTTTATTTAACAAATCCCTTGGAGAATCATAAATTCCAAATTTTCCACATCTCTTTGGTTTTTCAGGCATATTGATAGATACAAGAGGTATCATCTGTAATACATCACCATCCCATTCTTCATATGGTTCAGAATTACGTCCTAAATGACAAGGATCGTGATAAGTTACTTTTAACGGTATTTCCTTTGTTAAATTTAATTTTCCTGTATCAAGTAATTCATTAAACAATTCTGTTGAATGGAGTATTTTGAAATTATACTCTCTTTCTAAAGGATAATCAACTTTAAAAGTATCAAAGCATCCCGCACAACTAAAAACAACAGTTTCTATTCCTTCTTTTTCAATAATATTAATATTTTTGTTTACTTGATCTATAAATGAATTTTTATCTCCCGCTCGTAAGATAGGACTTCCACAACAAAATTCGTTTTCAGTAAGAATTTTAAATGGATAATTCGCAGCATTTAATACCCTAGCAGTAGCAATAGCTATTTCCCTTCTCCTGTATGAAGAGGTGCATCCTACAAAATATAAAGTCTTTGCGTTGGGATGTATCTTAATATCATTTGGTAACCATTCTAACCTTTTTTTATGAGATTCATTGTATGGATTGTTATTGTTTTTTATCGATTCAATATATTGTTTTTGTTTTGGCATGGGTCCATATCCCATAGAAACTAATTTTTCTCTGAGTTTAACTATAATTTCAAGTGGTTCCAAAGTATTTAGAAATTTACAGGAAATCGCACAACCTCCACATTCAGTACATTTATATACTATATCCATTAATTCTTGAGAAGGTTTAAGGCGTCCCATTTCTAGCGCTAAAGCTATTATTATACGCCCTCCAGCACTATATGCATGGAAATTGAACATATCAGTCGAAGGACAAATTGTAGCATACTTTTGACTTTTTATTTGTAATTGTGGTATCCATTTACAGATAGAGCAGCGTAAACAGCGTTTTATCATTTGTTGATATTCTTGTTCATTCAAGAATAGAATAAATCCCCTTTTTATAAAAACTACTAATTAAATAAATATTTGATTTTAACAGTGATGAATCAAATAAATTGATATCTATTAAGAAATCTAATAGTTAAAAGTAAATTTAAAATAATTTCCTAATACAAATCCATTATGAGAAAATATATTTTTATACAATTAGCGAAAGCTCTTCCCAATATTCTTTTATACTCCAATTTCTTTTTGTTTTTATATTAAAAGCAATTTTTTTCAGGATATCTCTGATTCTTTCAGAATTTAGATAATGAAAATTTGGAGTTATTGCACACACCATAAAAGTCCCTTTTCCACTTTTAGGAGCTATTATTGAATTTTCTTCAATTTTGTCTATCAAGCCATATGCATCAATCAGATCCTTAACAATCCTCATAATAAATTGATTTTTCTCAAGAACCTGTTCAAACTCATATATTTTTATTAAAGTAGAATACAATTGAGTTGTAAGCTCTTCAAGATTAAGTGATGGTATTAGGTTTTTAGGGAAAAAATCTAATATTACAGGCCCTTTTCCATCATCCCAACTCATATAAAAAAGATAATAGAAATCTGCCTTACTACGTGTATCTAGAGATGGTTCTTCATACTTTAAGATGTCTTTAAGCTTTTCCTCAAGCAGTTTAGAACTTTTTTTAATTTCTCTACTCTCTTTAATTTTTTTTGAAATTTTTTCCAATAAAGCCATAGGGCTAAAAGGTTTTGTAATGTAATCATCTGCTCCAAGCATTTTACCAAATCTAACATCATCAGGTTCAGTTTTGCCTGATAAAAAGAAAAAAGGAATTCTCGACCACTCGGTATTTTCTGAAACTTTCATATAAAAGTCATATCCATCCATTATAGGCATTAAAATGTCGCTTATTATAATATCAGGAGGATTATCTAAATTCGAAAGAACTTCTAATGCATTTTTTCCATTTATAGCATTTATTAAATCATAATCATTCATTTCCAGAAATAACTTGAAATTCTTTACAAGAACTTCATCATCTTCAACTAAGAATACAAGAGGTTTCATCATTAAAAACTCGTCTAATATTGGTACTCTCTTATAATAAAATAAGAATTATTTAATATTTTTGAAAACGAAAATAGTGTCAAATTCAATCTAATTAAATTGAATTATTCGATCAAATAGAGCTAGAAAATTGTTTCATTTAAGGATCAAAACATAGGACTCCCGGATTTAGCACATTATTAGGATCGAATATTTTCTTCACTTTTCTTAAAGCTTTTTGAATGGAATCTTCCTGTCTTTTAAAAACTTCTTTTGCCCAAACACCGTAAGGACGATTGAAAAATGCTCCTGATTCCATTAACTCTAAACTAATTTTTATAAATTTTTCTTCAATCGAACTAGACTCTATTTTATTGTTTGGATTGTAAAAAAGATCAAATTCACAATGATAAGAAGTTCCTTGATTTATAGCTTGAATATATATACCGAAATCCTCAGACATTTCATTCTGAACTATATTGATGAACTCTTGAATTCTTTCATAACTCGTGATAAAGAAAATATCTTGAAAGCTACCTTTTAATCTATTTCGCCATGGATATGAAGTTGATTCACTTAAAGCATAAATTATTTCACTTTCGGTAATAGGACTTATTTTTTCTAAATGATCAAGTTTAAGATCTGCAATTATTTGAATTATATCTCCCTCTTGATAAGATATTTTATCGTCTGCTAATGTGTCACGACCTGCTAAAACAAAAATTAAGTTCCATTCAGCCAGTGAATTATTTAACTCTTTAATATGTTCGAATTTCTGTTTAACTAAACATGCAAGATTAATATTATTAAGAATTAACATTTCGTCACCTAATCGGTATTTTAACAATTTTTGTTGAATCTTCAATAAATCTTGAAGATTTTCCGATTGGAGATGAAAAACTTTCTGAATTGTAGGTTTTAGTTCCAATTTTAGGGTAGCCCATGAGACTATTCCTAGACTTCCTTGAGCTCCTTGTATTATTCTATAAGGACTAAATTGTGTTGGACCCATTGGATTAGTTTGAGCTTGACCAGATTTTTTTTGTTCCTTAATAGATCCGGGACCAGCAGCAGTACCAGTCCTAAAGAGATCTCCTGTGCCAAAAACCACTTCAGTACATAATAAGGGATCTGAACTATCCCATTGATAACGAGGAATTGTGGTTGGTACTCTTTCAAGAGCTGCTGTTAGAACAGATTTACCATCTCGTGGATGTAGGGGTTGCACTAACCTTAATCCCTTCTTTTGAAGTACTGGAAGTAATTGACCAAATACTACTCCAGGTTCAACCATGACTACTCTATTTTTTCTGTCAATATTGAGGATTTTATTCATCCGGGAAAGATCAGCAATAATACAGTTATCTTTTTGTGGAATAGTATCTCCATGATACCGTATGGGTGAACTAGAGCTCACTGGAATAATTGAAAATCCTACTGAATTTGCTAATTTTACGAGTTTTTCAATTTGTTTTGTTTTATATAGCCATACTACATATTTTGGCTTTTTACCTTCAACCAAACTTAAATCAGTAGAATATTCATCTAATAATTCGGGATCTTTAGAAATTAATTTCGATCCACAGATTTTAACTAATTGTTGATAAATCTGTTCTTCACTCATGTTAATATTCAAGAATGAAAATCTTTTCTTCCTAAAATATTTCTCTCTATTAAGATATTTTCATCAAAAAAACTAAATTTTTAAATACCAGAAGAACATTATTATTCAATTATTATTCTAAACGATGTTTATTTAGGGATTTTTAATGAAAACTTTTGATTTAATTATAGTTGGTGCTGGACCAGGAGGCTCTATGGCCGCAAAAGTTGCT